>SFCN01000009.1 GCA_004558595.1 Phascolarctobacterium sp.
TCCAACGCATCCGCAAGACCATTGGCCACATTAAATGGGATCGGGTGCTTATTTTGTTCATACATCAGGATAGTTGCGGGTACAACATCTATTTGCTTTGCAAGCTATCTGGTGTTCAAAGACTTCCTTTGTCTGTAATACTTCAAACTGTCACAGGGCAGATTACTTGTGGGATTTTCCTCAAAAGGTATCGTGACATGGAGCAAAAGCTTGCAGAATTATTATGAAAAGATGTATCGGAATAGGTGAGTGGCATCAAAACATGCATCAATTTTAGGGCAATAAGCCTGTACTCACTCCTACTCTTGTACAATAAACGTTATTACTAAATATTGTATACTAATCTCCTGAGCAGATTTCTGTGCAGGGGATATTTTTGTTTATTTTTTACACTACGGGTGGATAGTGTGCAGGGATAAGCTGCTTTACAAATATACATGTATACAATTTGCATTTACTTTTTCGCTGGATTATAATTAAAATTACAGTTGCTATATTTTTAGTTTTGTAGTGAGAGGGGAATGCTTATGATTACGTCACTTCCTGCAAAGCAGGGACTCTATGATCCCTGGTTTGAGCATGATGCCTGTGGTGTGGGCGTAGTAGCCAATATCAATGGCAAAAAGTCTAATAAAATTCTGAAGCAGGCACTGGTTGTCCTGCATAATATGGACCACCGCGGTGGTCAGGGTGCTGATGCCAATTCCGGTGACGGCGCTGGTGTGCTTTTGCAAATTCCGCATAACTTCTTTGTGAAGGAATGCGCAAAATTAGATATTGATTTACCTGAGCCCGGTAAATACGCAGTGGGCTTCATCTTCCTACCTCCGGATATTGTAGAGAGAGAAAACGTGGAGCGCCATTTCGAGCGCATTGTGGAGGCCAATGGCCAAAGCGTGCTGGGCTGGCGCACTGTGCCCGTGCATCCAGAGGTTCTGGGCGAGAAGTCACGCCAAAGCATGCCCTACATGGCTCAGGTTTTTATCAAGCCTTCCGAAAATATTCTGGATCGCTTGGATATTGATGATAATGCCTTCGAGCGCAAGCTGTACAGTATTCGTCGTCAGGCCGAAAACTATATTCGTTACGGCAAGCTCCGTGGCGGGAAATACTTTTATGTTTCCAGCCTATCCTCCCGTACCATCGTTTACAAGGGCATGCTGACCACCGAGCAGCTGCGTACCTTCTATGTGGATATGGAGGATAGCTCTGTTGAAACGGCTCTGGCTCTGGTCCATTCTCGTTTCAGCACCAATACCTTCCCCAGCTGGGAGCGCGCTCATCCCTACCGTTATTTGATGCACAATGGTGAAATCAACACCTTGCGCGGTAATATTAACTGGATGCGGGCTCGTCAAACCATGTGCGGCAACAGCCTGTGGGGCAACGATATTAGCAAGATCATGCCCATTATTGACGAAACTGGCTCCGACTCCGGTATGTTTGATAATTGCTTGGAGTTCCTCGTAATGAGCGGTCGTAGCCTGCCCCATGCCGTAATGATGATGATCCCTGAGCCTTGGGGCAAAAATCCCCATCTGGACCCGGATCTGAAGGCTTTCTTTGAATATCATAACTCCTTAATCGAAGCTTGGGATGGTCCTGCCGCTATGGCCTTCACCGATGGTCGTACCATTTGCGCCGCTTTGGACCGCAATGGTCTGCGTCCCTCCCGTTACTACATTACCGAGGACAATACCATTGTGTTGGCCTCCGAGGTTGGCGTAGTAGATATCGATCCATCCACCATCGTGAAAAAGGACCGTCTACGTCCGGGACGTATGCTGGTTATCGATACGGAGCAGGGTCGCATTATTGGTAATGACGAAATCAAGCACCAAATCGCTACCGAGCATCCCTATCGTGAATGGCTTAAGGAGCATTCAATTAAGCTGAAAAATATTCCCCTCAGCAGCGAGCTGCCGGTGCCCGACACCCAAACACTACTACAGCGCCAGCGCGCCTTTGGCTATACCTTAGAGGATTTGACTAAATTCCTGCGTCCCATGGCTACGAAGGGTATTGATCCCTTGGGAGCAATGGGTAATGACGCGCCCCTGGCTGTGCTTAGTGAAAAGCCCCAGCTGCTCTACAATTATTTTAAGCAGCTCTTCGCGCAGGTTACCAATCCGCCCATTGACGCGATCCGCGAGGAGGTTTTCACTGATACCACCAGCGGCATTGGTCCTGAATTGAATTTGATTGACCCGCAGCCGGAAAGCTGTCACCAGATTAGCGCAGAATCCCCTGTATTGAGTAATATTGAACTGGCTAAGCTTAAGCATATTCCTAATTTCGAAGCTGCTACTATCCCCATGCTCTATGATGTGGCTGATGGTGGCGAGGGCTTGAAGAAGGCCTTGGACGAGATCTTCGCTCAGGCTGATAAATACATCGAGGAGGGCAAGGTTATCCTCATCCTCTCCGACCGTGGTATTTCTAAGGATAAGGCTGCGATCCCGGCTCTCTTGGCCGGCGCAGGACTCCATCATCATCTGATTAAGAACGGCACTCGTCTGCGTGCTTCCATCATTATCGAATCTGCTGAGCCCCGCGAGGTGCATCATATGGCATTGCTGTTGGGCTATGGCGTCAGCGGCATCAATCCTTATTTGGCCTTTGAGACCTTGGAAAATATGTGCAGCAATGGTATGCTGGACATCAGCTTTGAGAAAGCTACAGAAAATTACATCAGTGCTTGCACCCATGGCATTGCGAAAATCCTGTCTAAGATGGGTATTTCCACCGTGCAATCCTATCGTGGTGCGCAAATTTTTGAAGCCATCGGTATTAGCAGCGCTGTTATCGATGAATATTTCACCGGCACTCCTTCCCGCTTGGAGGGTATTGGCCTTGAGGAAATCGCTAAGGAGGTTTCCATGCGCCATGAGCCTGCCTTTGTGGAGGGTGATATTGACCTCTTCAGCTATGACTCCGGCTCCCATTACCAATATCGTGATCAGGGCGAAAAGCATATGATTAACCCTGAAACCATCGTGAAGCTTCAGCAGGCTTGCCAAAAGGGCGATTACAAGCTGTTCAAGGAATTCTCCGAGCAGCTCAGCGGTAGCGAATTCGCCAACCAAAATCTGCGCAGTATGCTGACCTTTACGCCCCAGCGCCTACCAATCGATATTGACGATGTGGAAAGCGTAGAGAGCATTTGCCGTCGCTTTAAGACTGGCGCTATGAGCTATGGCTCCCTGAGCCAGGAGGCTCATGAATGCCTAGCTATCGCTATGAACCGCATTGGTGGTCGTTCTAACACTGGCGAAGGTGGTGAGCACCCCAGTCGCTTTAAGCCCATGCCTAATGGCGATAGCAAGCGCAGCTCCATTAAGCAGGTAGCCTCCGGTCGTTTTGGCGTAACCAGCAACTATTTAGTCAATGCGGACGAAATCCAAATCAAGATCGCCCAGGGCGCTAAGCCCGGTGAGGGCGGACAGCTGCCCGGTGGCAAGGTGTATCCCTGGATTGCAGAATGTCGCGGCACTACCGCCGGCATTGGTTTGATTTCTCCTCCGCCCCACCATGATATTTACTCCATCGAGGATTTAGCAGAGCTCATCCACGATTTGAAGAACGCCAACCCTCGTGCTCGCATCAGCGTGAAGCTGGTAAGCGAGGTGGGCGTAGGTACCATCGCCGCAGGCGTAGTTAAGGCCTGCGCCGACGTTGTGCTCATCAGCGGCTACGACGGTGGCACCGGTGCGTCTCCGCGCACCTCTATTAACCACGCCGGTCTGCCCTGGGAGCTGGGCCTGATGGAGACCCATCAGACCTTGCTCTTAAACAACCTGCGTGACCGCGTTACTTTGGAAACCGATGGCAAGCTGCTCACCGGTCGCGACGTGATCATCGCCGCCCTCCTCGGCGCCGAGGAGTACGGCTTCGCCACCGCTCCCTTGATTGCCATTGGCTGCGTTATGATGCGCGTATGCAATCTGAACACCTGTCCCATGGGTATCGCCACTCAGAACCCGGCTTTGCGTAAAAACTTCCGTGGCAAGCCGGAATATATCGTCAACTACATGCGTTTTATCGCTCAAGAGGTGCGTGAATATATGGCGATGCTGGGCTTCCGCACCATCGACGAGATGGTTGGTCGCACTGAGGTGCTTATTCCCAAACCGGAAAAGGCTCGCAATTGGAAGAACAAGAATCTGGATTTGTCTCCGCTGCTCTATAAGCCCGAGGTTGAGCCCGGCGCTAGCCAGGTTTGCACCAAAAAGCAAAACCACCAGCTGGAAAAATCCTTAGATATGCGTGAGCTCTTAGATATTTGCCACAGCAATGTAGAAAACAAAAAGCCCGTGCGCATTACCCTGCCGATTAAGAATACTGACCGCGTAGTAGGTACTATTTTGGGTAGTGAAATTACCCGCCGTTATGGATTAGAGGGCTTGCCCACGGATACTATTAATCTGCACTTTAAGGGCAGCGCCGGTCAAAGCTTTGGCGCTTTCCTGCCCAAGGGCGTAACTCTGGAACTGGAGGGCGACGCCAACGACCATGTGGGCAAGGGTCTTTCCGGTGGCAAGATTATCATTTATCCTGATAGTGATTCTCGCTTCAATGCTCACGAAAATGTTATCATCGGTAACGTAGCCTTCTATGGTGGTACCAGTGGCGAGGCTTACATTCGCGGCATCGCCGGTGAGCGCTTCTGCATCCGTAACAGTGGCGTTAACGCTGTTATCGAGGGCGTGGGCGACCACGGCTGCGAATACATGACCGGTGGCACCGTAGTAATTTTGGGCAAGACCGGACGTAACTTCGCTGCCGGTATGAGCGGCGGTGTAGCCTATGTATTAGATTTAGAGGGTGACTTTGCCTCCTATTGCAATAAAGAAATCGTTTTGCTGGAGCCCCTGGAGGCCATCAACGATAGCCTGACTGTGAAGAAGATGATTTTAAATCATGCGGAATACACGGGCAGCAAGCTGGCCTTGGATATTTTGGAAAACTGGAGCAGTTACCAAAGCAAATTTGTGAAGGTTATTCCTAAGGATTACAAGAAGGTTATGGAAAAGCTGAACGATTATCTGCAGCAGGGTGTGGATATGGAAACTGCAACCCTGAAAGTATTTGAGGAGGTGAAGGCATAATGGGTAAGCCCACTGGATTTATGGATTATAAGCGTGAGGAGCTTGCTTTGCGGCCTTGCATGGAGCGTATTCAGGATTGGGAGGAAATTAAGACCTCCAGCCTGCCTCACGCAGATAAGCTACGGTGTCAGGCTGCTCGCTGTATGGATTGCGGCGTGCCCTTCTGTCACAGCGGCATGAACTTAAATGGTATGGTTAGTGGTTGTCCCTTGCACAACTTGATGCCTGAATTTAACGATTTAGTCTATCGTGGTATGGACGACTTCGCCTATGCCCGCTTGAATAAAACCAACAATTTCCCGGAGTTCACCTCCCATGTGTGCCCTGCGCCCTGTGAGGGCGCCTGCAACGCAGGCTTGGTGACAGCTCCGGTAGCTATTAAAAATATTGAGCAATACATTATCGAGAACGCTTTCGAGAAAGGCCTCGTCAAGCCCAATATCCCTGCTAAGCGCAGCGGTAAAAAAGTGGCTGTGGTAGGTAGTGGTCCGGCGGGCCTGGCCTGCGCGGATCAGCTCAATAAGGCCGGTCATCTTGTGACCGTCTTTGAGCGCGCTGATAGGCCCGGCGGCCTTCTGATGTATGGCGTGCCCACCATGAAGCTTAGCAAGGACACCGTGCTGCGCCGCGTGAAGCTACTAGAGGATGCTGGCGTAACCTTCGTTCTGAACGCCGAGGTTGGGGCTAAGATTTCTTCTACCACGCTCCTTGAAGAGTATGACGCTGTGGTGCTCTGCACCGGCGCTACCCAGCCTCGCGACATCGATGTAAAGGGTCGCGAGCTAGCGGGCATTTATTTCGCTAAAGAGTTTTTGCACAATGTCACAAAGAGCTACCTAGACAGCGATTATGAGGATGGGCTTTTTGTGGACACCAAGGATAAGGATGTAGTCATCATTGGCGGTGGCGACACCGGTAACGACTGCATGGCTACGGTTATTCGCCAAGGCTGCCGCAGCGTAAAGCAGCTACAGCATAATCCCTGCCTGCCCCATTCCAGAACGGAGCAGAATCCCTGGCCTGAATTCCCCAAGGTATTTACTACCGACTATGGTCAGGAAGAGGCTATCGCTAAATTCAAGGAGGACGCTCGGGAGTTCTGCGTTATGACCCAGGAATTCCTTGGTGAGGATGGTCATGTTACCGGCCTACGCATTAGCCAAAACACTATGCAAATGATTAATGGCAAGCGTACCGAGGTGCCCATTCCGGGCACCGAGCGCATTATCCCCGCTCAGGTAGTGCTGTTGGCTATGGGCTTTGCAGGTAGCGAGCAGCGTCTCGTGGATGAATTCCACGTAGAGAAAAATGCTCGCGGCTCCATTGCTGCTAGCGATAAGGATTACAAGACCAGCGTGCCCGGCGTTTTCACCGCCGGCGATGCCCGTAGAGGGCAGAGCCTCGTGGTGTGGGCCATTGCGGAGGGCCGCGGCGCAGCGGCGGCTGTGGACCAGTATTTGCGTGAAGCTAAATAACGGGCCCTACCCAAGTGAGAAGAGAAGATTTTCAGCACGCCTGCTCGTCGAGCAGGCGTTGCTTACTTGAATAAATATGCATTTAGTGTGCAATTATGTACAATTATGTCACACAAATAACATAATTGTTAAGTTTATTACAATCTAGAGGCAAAAAATCCTGCTCAAATAAGGTCTTTGAGAAAATAGTTTTCCTGCGTATTTGTTCTATGCTATAATACAAGTGTGAGATTGTTTTAATACAATTGGGCGAATATTTTAGGAAAGAGGCGAAGGAAATTATGAAAAAGTTTTTAGCTCTAATGATGATGATCGTTATGGCCCTGACTGTGGCTGCCTGTGGCGGCGGTGGCGACAAGAAAGCCGACAACAAGGCTGCAGCTGGCAAGGTAGACCGTAGCAAAGAGTTCATCACCGTGCTGACTGGCCCGACCAGCGGCATTTATTTCCCTATTGGTGGCGCATTCTCCAAGGTTGTTGGTGAAATGGGCTACAAGACCTCTGCAACTGCAACCGGCGCAACAGCAGAAAACATTAACGCTATCCTGACCGGCAAGGGCGAAATGGCTATTGCCATGAGCGACTCCGTAATTCAAGCTGTTGAAGCCTTTGGCGCATATCAAGGCAAGCCCAAGGCTGAAAACCTGCGCGCAATGATGGGCCTCTGGCCGAATGTATGCCAAATTGTTACCACTAAAGACAGCGGCATCACCAAGTTTAGCGATCTGAAGGGCAAGCGCGTAGGCGTTGGCGCTCCTAACTCCGGCGTAGAACTGAATGCTCGCATGATGTTTGAAGCTCACGGCATGACTTATAAAGATGCAAAGGTTGACTATTTGTCCTATGGCGAAGCTATCGACCAAATTAAGAACGGCCAATGCGATGTCGCTTTCGTAACCTCCGGCTTGGGCAATGCTACCATTAAAGAATTGGGCACCGCTAAGGAAATCGTATTCGTTCCCGTTGAAGGCGAAGCTCTGAAAAAATTGATTGCTAAATATCCCTTCTATGTAGAATGGAAGATTCCGAAGGAAACCTATGGTACCAAGGTTGACACCACCACTGCAGCTGTTATGAACATCATGCTGGTTAGCAAGAACCTGTCCGATGATGTTGTATATGACCTGCTGACCGGTATCTACTCTCAAAAGGGTCTGGAGACCATTGGCGCTTCCCATGCAACTGCTAAACGCGAAATTAAACCGGAAACCGCGCTGCGCGGCATTCAAGGCACTTCCGTTAAACTGCATCCTGGTGCTGAGAAGTACTACAAAGAGAAAGGCATGCTGAAATAATTCATGTCCCACATGTCAAAGAAGACATTACTTACCTTATTCCTATTGTTAAGCATCGTTGCTGCCGGCCTTTTTGGCTGGCAGCATCTATATTCTAAGGCGAAAATCCTGCGTATTTATGATTATCAAACCAAAAAAGAGTATGTACGCTATCCTGTGCAAACAGGGGACAAGCTCTTTTTCGGGTGGATTCATTCCTGGGAACGCATATCCTGGCATGAATATTATCATATTAATCAGGATAATACCTTGGAGCTGGATGCCATTTCCTTCCCGGCCTTTGGGGCGGGGATTCCTGAAAACAAGGGCAAGCGTACCAGAATAGAAAAAGGACGCATTTATATGGAGGAAATAGGCCAGATTTTTCCTCATTTCGTGTGGATTAATTCCCATTTGGCCACTAGGGATATCAAGGTAAATGATGTGCTGGTTACCAGTGGTAGGCTACTACCCGAGCATACTCGTTTAGTTTTAGTAATTGAGAGGAGGGGACTTTTTGATGCAGAATACTAAAGATCAAGCTGCTGAGGCAAAAGCGGCTATTTCTACAGAAGCTAGTGCGGAAATGCAAAGCAAGTCAGAGGAGATTATCAAGAAATTAGATAAGGAATCAACCACGAGAACCTTCTCCGGCGTCATGAAAAAAATCTTTTTCGTACTGTGCATCCTCGTGTCCTGTTACCATTTGTATACGGCGACCTTTGGTCCGCCCCTGACATTGATCCATCGTTCCATACACGTTTCCATGATGCTGGTGCTGACCTTCCTCATGTATCCCATGTGTAAGAAATCCAGCTATACCACGCCATCCATTCTGGACTGGATTTTGGTAGCCCTGTCTCTGGCGGCTCCCATCTATATTACAACTGATTACCAAGGCTTTGTAGAAAGAGCCGGTAACGCCAATACCATGGATATGGTGATGGCAACGCTGCTCGTAGCTTTAGTTTTGGAAGCATCTCGTCGCGTCAGTGGCAATGTGCTGTCCTTACTGAGCTTAGTTTTCATAGCCTATGGCATTTTTGGTCGTTCCATGCCCGGCATGTTTATGCATCGTGGTTATGATTGGACCAGCCTTTCCAACCATTTCTTCGCCAATACGGAAGGTATTTATGGCACCTCCGTTAACGTTGCTGCCAGCTACATTTTCCTGTTCATCCTCTTTGGCGCAGTAATGAGTAAGTCCGGTATGGGCCAATTGTTCAACGACTTGGCGCTGGCTCTGGCCGGTCATACCAAGGGCGGTCCTGCAAAGGTATCCGTTATCGCCTCCGGCTTCTTGGGCTCCATTAACGGCTCCGCCGTGGCTAACGTTGTTACTACCGGCGCCTTCACCATTCCCTTGATGAAGAAAACCGGTTATTCTAAGGAATTCGCCGGCGCTGTTGAATCCGCTGCGTCCGTTGGCGGTCAGCTCTTACCGCCCATTATGGGTGCTGCTGCTTTTATTATGGCGGAGATGCTAGGCGTTAAGTATTCCAGTATTATCGTATGGGCTGCGATTCCGGCGCTGCTATACTATTTGGGTATTATTATTCAAGTGCAGCTGCGTGCGTCTAAGGATGGCTTAGTAGGCCTGCCCAAGGATCAGCTGCCTGTTTTGAAGACGGTTTTGAATGCTCGCGGTCATTTGTTGCTGCCGGTATTCTTCCTGCTCTACATGCTGTTCTTCTCTGGTACTACTGTTGTTTACTCCGCAGTGTTGACCATCGTGGTTACCATCGTGGTGGCGCAGCTGAAGAAGGATACTCGCATGAGTGTTAAGGATATGATCGATGCTTTGGCCAATGGCGCTAAGCAAACCGTATCCGTAGCTATCGCCTGCGCCTGCGTAGGTATTATCATCGGCGTTTGCTCCAAGACCGGCTTCGGCCTGACCATGGCGAACACCATTATCGCTCTCGGTGGTACCAGCATTCTCTTTACTCTGGTCTTCACCATGATTACTTGTATGATTCTGGGCATGGGCCTTCCGTCCATCCCCGCGTACATTATCACTGCTGCCATCGCCGCTCCGGCTCTGGCTAAGCTGGGTATCGCTCCGGCGGCTGCCCACATGTTCTCCTTCTACTACGCCATGTTCGCGAACCTGACTCCGCCTGTGGCATTGGCTTCCTTTGCAGCAGCTGGTTTGTCCGGTGGCGACCCTATGAAGACTGGCGTGGCTTCTGTGAAGCTGGCTATCGCAGGCTTTATCGTGCCCTTCATGTTCGTCTTCTCGCCTCAATTGATGCTCATCAACACTACTCTGGTAGAGGGCGCTTGGACGGCTGTAACTGCTTGCATCGGCGTATTTATGTTGGCAGTTGCTGTTGAAGGCTACTTCTGCGCTAAGGTTGCCCTGTGGCTGCGCGCTGTTATTTTGGTAGGCGCGCTGGGCCTCATGAACCCGGGCATGGTTACTGACGCTGTGGGCATTGCTTGCTGCGTAGTATTGTTCTTCATCCAAAAGAAGAAGGAAAAAGCCTTGAAGGCGGCATAAGAAAATATACTAGCTCTTAAAAGCTAGCTTAAAGCTAAAAAACCGTAGCGCCTGAATTAGGCGTTACGGTTTTTTGCGTCTTTATTTTTTTATTTTCTTTGACCTACTACCTCAATCAGCACAATTTCCGGAGCAACCTCAGTGCGAACCGGCGGTCCCCAGAAGCCGTAACCGGAGCTGGTAATGGCTGTGAGCTGACCAAAGCTTGCGCGACCATAATCTAAAAGATACATCCGCTTAGTAATTTGACGATTGGGAAAGAGCTGGCCGGTGTGGGTATGACCGGAAAGATACAAGTCATAGCCTGCTTGGGACGCTGTTTGCATTCTCCGTGGCTGGTGATCTATGAGGACACTGTAGTATTTGTCGTTTTCCCAAGCGAGGGCTTGGAGCGCCTTAGGGCTTTTACTAAAGCGAAAATCGTTTAAGCCTGTGATTTTAAGCTGACCATCGATAACAGCGCTGGCATCTCGTAAGACCTTAATACCGTTCGCTTCCACCATTTTTTGCCAAAGAGCAGGATTATCAATATATTCATGATTACCAAAGGCAAGATAAACGCCCTTTGGAGCGGTGAGCTTGGCTAAAGCAGCTAGGGAATTCTCCTCTTGCACATAGGAAATGCGTTCGTCGATAAGGTCGCCGGCGATGAGCACAGCGTCCGGCTGCAGCTGGTTAAGGCGCTGGGTAAGTTTTTCGGCATAGCTGCGGCCCAGTATACGCCCTAAATGTACGTCGCTTATCAATGCCAGCTTATAGCTAGTGCCGGCAGGTAGCTTGTTGGTGGTTATTACTTCTGTGCGGATAGTGGGCTTGAAGGCGTTCAGACTACCAAAGGTAACGGTCAAAAGGCTGGCGACCAACGTAATCAGAGCTATTTTGCCAAAGGGTAGCTGAAAGGGGAGCAGCTTGACCAGTAGCCAGAGCGCAAGATGCGCTAGGGCAAAGAGAAGAGTGTAGTAGCCAAAGGCCACCCACAGCCCCTCCAACCAGGCAGAAAGCTTGACGAGAGCATGAGGAAGATTGGGAGAGAGGGCCCTGCTAACCATAGCGTTAAGGGTTAAGGTTAAGTAGCCTAGGGCAAACCACCAGCTGCGTCCCCAGGGGAGCTGGTGCCGATAATAGAGATAGCCCAGAGAGCTGAGCAGTAAATCAACGGTACCGATAAAAAAGATAATGCGCATAAAAAGTCTCCTATTTTTTTATAATATTATACAGCCTGAAGTCCACTTCAAGTCAAGGGTTTTATGCCAGACACTACTCATTTATTAGTTAAAACTTTGCAAACTTTAATCCCTGTGAGTATGAAAGGATAGCTAATTAATGTGTAAATTTTGCGAAATTAATCAGAAAGTGACTAGAGCTGTTGACATAGGAAATATAGAGTGATATAATAATAAATTTTTTGACATTTTCTCGTAAGGGTGGTACAATGTATTCATAAAGCTTAAATTAAGAGACTAGGTCGAAAAATATTCTTAGGAGGGTGGAAAATGTTTGCTGCAGGAGACCGTGTAGTTTATCCGCTGCATGGCGGTGCCATTGTGAAGGAAGTACAAGAGCGTGAGCAAAATGGAGAGAAGGTAGAGTATTATATTCTGCAAATGCTTTTTGAAAGTATGACCGTGGCCCTACCCGTGGCCAGCGCCGAAAAGCTGGGCTTGCGTACTATTGGCGATGAAAGCACCTTGGCGACCATTGAAGCCGTGCTGCACGAGAATCCTGATGTACAAGCAGTGAAGAGCATATCCTGGAATCGACGTTTCCAACTATATATGGATAAGATTAAAAGTGGCAGTGTAGTAGAGGTAGCTAAAATTTTTAAGCTACTGACCCTTTTAGAACGCAATAAAAAAATCTCCGTGGGCGAGCGTCGTCTTTTGCATAGCACCAAGCAAATTTTACAAAGCGAGGTCATGCTGATTCGGGATGTGGATGCTCAAAACGCAGGTAGTTGGTTGGATTCCTGTTGTGAATAAGGTTAGTAAACCGGGACTGTCCTAGGCTGGGATGGTCCCTTTTTATTTCTTGAACTTTTTACAAAGTGGTCAAGAATCATAGCAATTGATTACTTGTTTTTTTTGAGCATTAGCAGTATTATATAATAGATACACTAGTACGCAGAAGCTAGCTATCAAATTTTGAGGAAAGGAGGAAGAACCATGCTACGAAAATTAATTAGCCTTTCTATTTCATTGATGATTGTTATTACCGGACTCATACTTACTGATATCTCCTTACCGTACATGTCGCAATACTTAGGCTATGATCTGCACGGCAATGGCTTTTTGGGCATTACCTTCGCCAATATGATTTTGGCGCTGCCCGGCCTTTTCGTTTTTTCCTGGCTAGCGCTGGTCTTGGCGCCCTTTATTACCAATAGTATATTCAACTATGCTGAGCTGCTGACCTCGTCCTTGTCGAAAATTCCCACCAGTGACATTTTAGTCATGGTTTTCGGCATCGGTATCGGTTTGATTTTGGCCAATTTAATCGGCAGCCCCTTCTCTAGATTGCCCATTGTGGGATCATATATCCCCATTATCCTAAGCTTAATCCTGAGCGTGGTAGGTGCGAAGCTGGCCCTGCGTAAGCACAACGATATTGTGGGCTTTTTTAATCGCATTCCCAATCGCAAGGTGATTAAGCCTGAGGAAAAGCAACCCGACGTACTAGCAGGGCCCTTGGGGGACCGCTTGTATAGCTGCAATAAGCTTTTGGATACCAGCGTTATTATTGATGGTCGCATTATGGATATTGTGGCAGCTGGCTTTCTGGATGGTCAGCTGGTTGTGCCTAATTTTGTGCTGGAAGAGCTGCAAAAGCTGTCCGACTCGGCGGATAATCTAAAGCGAGCCAAGGGACGGCGGGGGCTTGATTTGGTGCAGGATTTGCGCATTAGCTATAAGGATCAGGTTGTGGTGGTTGATAATGATTTCGATGATATTAGCGAGGTCGATGCCAAGCTGGTGCGTTTGGCCAAGCAGGCTCAGGCTGCCATTATCACCAATGATTACAATCTGAACAAGGTGGCCGGGATTCAGGGCGTGAAGGTTTTGAATATTAACGAGCTGGCCAATGCCATCAAGCCCGTGGTTATTGCTGGAGAAGAGATGCATGTTTATTTGGTGAAGGAAGGTAAGGAGCCCAATCAGGCTATTGCTTATCTGGATGATGGTACCATGATCGTAGTCGAAAATGGTCGTCATAGCATTGGTAGCAGCATTCCTGTTGTGGTAACCTCGGTGCTGCAAACAGCAGCTGGCAGAATGATTTTTGCCAAGGCTGCGCGTTATAACTAAAAATGAGCTTTGCAGACTGGGGTAGCGAGCCCCAGTCTGTACTTAAATTTAGGTGCGTTATTTAGGGAGAAGCCTATGGAAAAATTAGTAGCGATTGTGCCAGCAGCAGGCGCTGGTAAGCGCCTAGGGCTGGGTATTAATAAGGCCTTCGCGGTGCTCCGTGGAGCACCGCTCATCGTGCACTGTCTGGCCATGCTGGCTCGGACGCAGCTGGTCAGCCAGGCCATCGTAGTGCTGGCCCCGGCGGAGGTCGAGGAGGGCAGCGAGCTTTTAGGCCGCTATCAGGCGGACTATTTTTCCTCGCTGCCCATCAAGGTCGTCGCCGGGGGCAAGGAGCGTCAGGACAGCGTGGCTAACGCCTTGGCCGCTGTGCCTGCTGATGCCGACTACATCGCTGTGCACGACGGCGCCCGTCCCTTTGCAGGGCGCGCCGTCTTTGAGCGCACGCTGGCGGCGGCTAAGGAGCAGGGCGCGGCCATTGCGGCGGTGCCCGTGAAGAACACGATTAAAGTGGTGGACGCAAAGGGCGTGGTCGTGGACACGCCCGTGCGTTCCACTCTGGTGGCGGTGCAGACGCCCCAGGTGTTTCGCGCCGCGCTGCTCAAGGATGCTTACGCGCACTTGGCCACGCACCCTGCGGCGGTCACCGATGATGCGTCCGTAGTGGAGCTATTAGGACACAGGGTAGTAGTGGCCCAGGGCCGCTACGAGAATATTAAGATTACCACGCCGGAGGATTTGGTGCTGGCGGAGCATTTCTTAGAGGAATTGCAGGACGAGGAGCATGAGTATGGAAAATAAAGTAAAGCTGCCCGCCTTTCGTGTAGGCTGCGGCTATGATGTGCATAAGCTGGTGCCGGAGCGCAAGCTGATTTTGTGCGGCGTAGAGGTGCCCTATGAGCTGGGCCTTTTAGGCCACAGCGACGCGGACGTGGCGCTCCATGCGCTGATGGATGCCCTGCTGGGCGCAGCAGCCCTAGGGGATATCGGCAAGCATTTTCCCGATACGGATGAGCGTTTTAAGGGCGCCGACAGCATGAAGCTGACGGAGCATGTGGTGCTTTTACTCAAAGAGCGGGGCTGGCAGATTAATAATGTAGATGTGACCATTATCGCTCAGCGTCCTAAATTAGCAGGCTTCATCCCCGAAATGCGCAGTAAGGTGGCTGCTGTTTTAGGCGTTGACGCAGATGCGGTGAACGTCAAGGCCACGACTACCGAAAAGCTGGGCTTTACAGGCCGCGGCGAGGGCATCGCCGCCGAGGCCGTGGCCAGCTTAGTAAGAATGTAATATAAACCCCTCCGCCTCGCAAGCTCGGCACCCACCCCAGGGTGCCTTCTCTTGGCCCTAAAGGGCCAATTCACCTTGTCCCCTTTGAAGGGGAGGCATTACAGTAGTGGCTCTTTTGCCTCCCCTTTCAAGGGGAGGGGGACCGCTTTAGCGGTGGAGGGGTTTCAACGTCCATGTATTCATGGGCGTTTTTTCTTTTTTGCTGTTCCTTTTGCCCACATCCTATGCTATAATATTAAATTGACAGACTATGCAATTCTTGTCGCCTCAGGCGGCCAGAATGAGCCCGGCATAGGCTGCTCTGTAAAGCGAATTAACCATAACAGGCCTTTAAATCGCGTGCCTGAATAATTTTGGAGGGAGAATAAAAGATGTGTTGTTGTTGTAATAATGAAGAAGTAAGAGTAAGATTTGCACCGAGCCCTACCGGCCCGTTCCATATTGGTGGCGCTCGTAGCGCTCTGTTCAACTGGCTGTTGGCTCGCAAGACCGGCGGCAAGCTGATTCTGCGTATTGAGGATACTGATAGAGAGCGTTCCACTCCGGAATCCGAGGAAAATATCAAGGCCGCTTTAAAATGGCTGGGTATGGACTGGGATGAGGGCGTTGATGTGGGCGGACCCAATGGTCCCTACCATCAAATGGAGCGTCTGGATATCTACAAAAAATATACCGACCAGCTGTTGGCTGAGGGCAAGGCCTACTACTGCTATTGCACCGATGAAGAGCTGGAGGAGGAGCGCCAAGCCTTGATTAAGGCCGGAAAAATGCCCCGTTATATGGGCAAATGCCGCAACCTGACCGAGGAACAAATCGCTCAATTTAAGGCTGAGGGCCGCAAGCCCACTGTGCGCTTCCGTGTACCTGCCGACAAGCAAATTTTGGTGCGCGACATGGTTCGTGGCGATGTAGTATTCGATTCCAACAATATCGGTGATTTTGTTATCGTGAAATCCGATGGCATTCCCACATATAACTATGCCGTAGTAATCGACGATGCTCTGATGCACATTACTCATGTTATCCGTGCGGAAGAGCATTTGTCCAATACTCCGCGCCAATGCTTGATTTATGATGCGCTGGGCTTTAAGCAACCTACCTTTGGTCATATTTCCTTGATTTTGGGCAAGGACCATACCAAGATGAGTAAGCGTCATGGCGCTACCAGCGTGGACCAATATCGTCAGCTGGGCTATCTGCCTGCCGGCATCAACAATTTCTTGGCTCTGTTGGGCTGGGCTCCCAATAGCGAGCAGGAAATCTTCAGCATGGAGGAGCTGATTAAGGAATTCTCCATGGATCGCGTAGCTAAGAATCCCGCAGTTTTCGATATCGATAAGCTGAACTGGATTAACCAGCACTATATGCGTCAGCTTGATGCTGAGGCCTTCTTCGATGCTGCTAAGCCCCACATGATTGCTGCAGGCTATATGACCGGCGAGGAAGAGGGCGAGAAACTGGCTTGGCTGAAGCGTGTTGTGGCTACCGCTCAAGAGCACGTTTCCTATGCTGCTCAAATTCCCGCTTGCGTAGAAATGTACTTCAATGATGAATTTGATTTCGAAAACGAGGAAGCAGAGGCTGTATTGAAGGCTGAAACTGTTCCTACCGTTATTAAGATGCTTTTAGAGGAGCTGCCCAAGGTAGAAAATCTGGACAATGCGGCTGTAAAGGCCCTGTTTAAGCAAATCCAAAAGGGCACCAAGCTGAAGGGCAAGGACGTATTCATGCCCATTCGCGTGGCTCTGACCGGTAACCAACATGGTCCCGAGCTGGCAGCTATGGTACCGCTGCTGGGCGTAGAGCGCACTGCGAAACGCATTAAGGCTTCTCTGGCAAAAGCTGGTGTAGAGTTATAAGAATTAACTCCCTCAGTCAGCTCGTAAACTCGCTGCCAGCTCCCTCAAGGAGGGAGCACAGTAGCAAGGATGACGCATCTGTTCTATCCTCCCTATTAGAGGGAGGTGCCGAGCTTGCGAGGCGGAGGGAGTTTCGTAAAGGAGAGATTAACGTGGCTATTCGCGTCTATAACACCCTGAATAATAGAAAAGAAGAATTCGTTCCCATGACCCCCGGTAAAGCCAATATTTATGTATGCGGCGTTACCCCCTACAACCATCCCCATATTGGCAATGCTCGTCCCTTCGTAACCTGGGACGTAATCCGCCGCTTCTTAGAGCATGAGGGCTATGACGTAACCCATGTGCAAAACTTCACTGATGTGGACGATAAAATCATTAACACTGCCAATAAAGAGGGCGTGCAATGGTTCGACATCTGCAATCGTTACATCGATTCCTATTTCGAAGTAATGGATAAGCTGAATGTACGCCGTGCTCATGTTTATCCAAGGGTATCCGAGCATATCGAGGATATTATCGGCACCGTACAAGGTCTGATTGATAATGGTTATGCTTATGTAGTAGATGGTGATGTTTTCTACAGCGTAGAAAAATTCAAGCATTATGGCCAATTGTCCGGCCGCAATATTGAGGATATGATGGCTGGCGCCCGTGTGGACGTGGATGACCGTAAGCATAATCCCATGGATTTCGCTCTGTGGAAATCCGCTAAGCCAGGCGAGCCCTCCTGGCCCAGTCCCTGGGGCAATGGTCGCCCCGGCTGGCACATTGAATGCTCTACCATGAGCATGAAGTATTTGGGCAAATCCTTTGACTTCCACGGCGGCGGCAGCGATTTGATTTTCCCCCATCACGAAAACGAAATCGCTCAATCCGAGGGCTGCACTGGCTGCCATCCCTTCGTGCACTATTGGCTGCATAATGGCTTCATTACCGTAGATAATGAGAAAATGTCCAAGTCTCTGGGGAATTTCTTCATGGTCATCGATATTCTGGAGCATTTTGAGCCGGAAACTCTGCGCTTCTTCATTGTTTCTACCCACTATCGCAGCCCGCTGGATTTCAGCGATGCTCGTTTGAAGGAAGCAGAGAAGAGCTTGGCTCGTCTGCGCAGCGCTCAGGAAACTCTGACTTCTCTGGAAGCTATGATGAACGCCGGTCCCACCGAGGAAAGCTTGGCGCTGCGTACGAAGGTTGCAGAGCTGCGTGATGCCTTCTTGGAAGCTATGCGTGACGACTTTAACACTGCTCTGGCTATTAGCTATTGGTTCGCTCTGGCTAAGGAAATCAATGTTTACCACAAAAATATTACTGATGCGGGCATTAAACCCGACGGCAAGCTGGTAGCTGCAATGGCAGCTCTGTTTGCTGAGATGGCTTCCATCATCGGCGTTTTGGAAAAAGCTGCTGCTCCTGCAGCTAGCGAGGCTGGCGACAGCAAGGAAGCCGAGCTGGTAGAGCTCTTAATCGCTATGCGTCAGGATGCGCGCAAGGCAAAGAATTATGCTTTGGCTGATGAGCTGCGTAATAAGCTGACCGCTATCGGCATTATACTGCAGGACACTCCTCAAGGCGTAAAATGGTCTAAGCAATGAAATTTGCTCAATACCAATTTCTAAAGGAGCACGCTCTGGCCGCTTGTCAAGCCGAGAGCGGCGCTTCCTTAGAGAGTTTAAAAAAAATAGATGCTAAGCAAATGAATCCGATTCTGCTGGCCTATATTGGGGACGTGGTGTTTTCCATGTATGTAAGGCTACGGCTGTTGCCCACCTCAAGCCATGTGCGTGTGCTCAATGATTTGGGCATGAAGTATGTAAGCGCCGTGTGCCAGTGCCAAGCCATGGAGGGCTTGGAGGCAGGTCTGACGGAGGAAGAAAAGCAGGTCTTCCATCGGGGACGTAATGCTAAATCCACCGTGCCCAAAAGCGCCTCCGTACATCAGTATCGCATGGCGACGGCCTTTGAGGCCCTTTTAGGCTACCTCTTTCTAGAGGAGCAGCAGGAACGCTTGGAGGAGCTTTTAGAGGCATCCTTTAAGCTTATCAGCTCAAGCTTAGCAAAGTAAAGCGTAAAGTTTTGTAAAAGCTTCTTGTGAAAGGAGGATACCTTAATGACAATGCAGGTTAAATTAGTGCGTCATACCCCGGAGCCTGAGCGTACCGTGGCCATGAGCGCTCGTCTGTGCTATTCTCCGATTGGGGCAGCCCAATTAGAGGAAAAAATCAGCGATGAGCAGGCGGCTAAATTAGTGCGCAAGCTGGTCAGCATGGGGCATTTTTCTACACTGGAGCATGTGACCTTCACCTTTGCCATTGAAGGTGTTTCTCGAGTTTTGACCCACCAGCTGGTGCGTCATAGGATTGCTTCCTATTCCCAGCAATCCCAGCGCTATGTGAAGGAGCACGATTTCGAAACTATTGTTCCGCCCTCCATTGCGAAAAATCCTGAGGCTAAGGCTAAATTTACTGCCTTGATGACGGAAATTCAGAATTTGTATAACGAATTTACCGAGGCCGGAGTTTTGGCCGAGGATGCTCGCTACATTCTGCCCAATGCTACGGAAACGAAAATAGTGTGCACCTTTAATGCGCGCTCCTTGCTGAATTTCTTCAGCCTGCGCTGCTGCACCCGTGCCCAATGGGAAATCCGTGCTCTGGCCAACGAAATGCTGCGCCAGGTGCAGCAGGTCGCGCCGGTGATTTTTGAAAATGCCGGTCCTACCTGTGTTTCCGAGGGCGTATGCCACGAGGGCGAGATGAGCTGTGGTCGCCTGCAGGCGATTTTGGCCCAAAAGGCGAAGGCAGCTCAAGAAGGAGCAGAGCCATGAAAGAGGACATGACTAAAAATGTTCGTTCTGCGCCCCATAAGCAGGCGCGCAAGCCCGAGGTAAGAGTCGAAAAGCCCCTTGCAGAGGATTTGCTCGTAGGACGTAACGCTGTCAGTGAGGCTTTAAGGAGTCAACGCTCCTTGAATAAATTGCTAGTTCAGGATGGCGCCCATGGTGGCAGCTTGGCTGAGCTTTTGGCTTTGGCGAAGGCCAAAGCAGTTCCGGTTGAGCTTGTGAAGGCGGAAAGACTGGATAAACTGGCTCCCGGGATGCGTCATCAAGGAGTGCTAGCTCTAGCCGCGCCCATCGCCTTTCAAACGCTGGATGACGTGTTCGCCAAGGCAGCAGCCAAGGGCGAGCCGCCCTTTTTGCTGCTGCTGGACGAATTACAGGACCCACAGAATGTGGGCGCGTTAATTCGTACTGCGGACGCCGCGGGCGTGCACGGAGTGCTTATGCCGCGGAGGCGCAGCTGTCCCCTCAACGCAGTGGTAGCGAAAATCTCCGCCGGGGCAGTGGAGTATGTGCCCGTGGTACAAATCGGCAATATTGCCCAGACCATGGAAGAGCTCAAGGAGCGAGGCTGTTGGGTAGTTGGCGCCGATATGGATGGAGTAGATTTTTACGCTGCCAATATGACGGGGCCCATCGTGCTGGTTATCGGTGCCGAGGGCAAGGGCTTGGGACGTTTGGTGAAGCAAAAATGCGACGATATCGTGTCCTTACCCATGCATGGCGGCGTGAACTCTCTCAACGCTTCTAATGCAGGCGCGATTTTAATGTACGAAGTGGTGCGTCAGCGCCATTTATTCGGTGGCCAGTGAGCTGAGCTGGGCTTGAGGAGGTGAAGCATGGGCGAATATTTGCTTATCGATGGCTATAACGTAATCAATGCCTGGAAGGATTTTGCCCAGCTGCGCCAAACCAGCCTTGAACACGCTAGAGAAATTTTAGTGGCCGGTGTCAGCGAATACGCTGCCTTCAAGGGCTACAAGGCCATCGTGGTTTTTGATGCTCTAGAGGTGGCCGGGGCAGCAGCCGTGGAAACCATTCACGGGATTCAGGTTGTTTATACCGGCGAGGGCGAGACCGCTGACTCTTGGATTGAACGCCGGGCCTACGAGCTAGGTCATGGCGTCAATAAATCCAAGGTTTTTGTGGTTACCAGCGATTATGCGGAGCAAATCAATATTCTTGGCGCCGGCGCTTATCGCATATCTGCACGAGAATTTCGTGAGGATTATAAAAAGACCAAGCGCCAAATTGCCGAAAGGCTGCGCATTCCGCGTGGCGCTTTGAACCGCAATGAGCTAGGTGGACGCATTAATGGCCATGTTTTAGAGCATTTAGAAAAAATACGTCGTCAGTGAGATTGACGGCAAGGGCTTGACAGGATATAATAAAAAGTATTCTTATTGCTATTACCCACACGGAGGAAATGTACTTGATGACTACAGATACGGTGAAGAAAAACGATCCTTATGAGGCCTTTGACAAGATGACCGATGAGGATATCGTTTTAGATGCCCAGCTCCACGATAATGTATTGGCGCAGGAGTATTTGCTGCATAAGTACAGAAATTTTGTCAGGGCGAAAGCGCGCAGCTATTTTCTCATTGGCGCTGAACGGGAGGATATTATTCAGGAGGGCATGATTGGTCTTTATAAGGCCATTCGCGACTTTAAGAATGATAAGCAGTCTTCCTTTAGGGCCTTTGCGGAGCTGTGTGTAACCAGACAAATTATTACCGCTATCAAAACGGCGACTCGCCAAAAGCACATTCCCTTAAATTCCTATGTTTCCCTCAATAAGCCCATTTACGAGGAGGACAGCGACAGAACACTGCTGGACATTATCAGCGGCGTGCGTGTGGCTAACCCTGAGGATATGGTGATCAGCAGGGAGGAATTTAGCGATATCGAAAATAAGATGAATGACATTTTGAGCGATTTGGAATGGAAGGTGCTGATGAGCTATCTGGACGGCAAATCCTATCAGGAAATTGCGGTGGACTTAAATCGGCACATTAAATCCATTGATAACGCTTTGCAGCGGGTTAAACGTAAATTAGAAAAATATATCATCAGCAAGGGCGATATTACAGATTTGCGTACTGTCTACAGTGGGCTGCTGGCTATCGACCCCTACGAGAGATTTAAGGATAAAGACGTCAAAAACAGTTAATTACTGCTAAATGTGTAACATTACTTGGCGTTGTTGGGAAATTTTCAGAATGGTGTATATTTTTTAGAGGAATTTCGAGAAGTTCAGCGAATATACTAGGTAACAATTTAAGTGAAAATATTAACACTTCGGTGTCATAGGAGGTTTTTCAAATGAATCAAGTAGAAGAATTGTTAAAGGTTGTGGAAGCAGCTCAGGCTGACAAGGGTAATGTAGTTATCGTTACCGGCAAACCGGGCAGCGGCAAGAGCAAAGTTTTGCGTGAAGCAGCAGAGGTTAAAAAATGGACCTATGTTGACTGCCGTATGCTGATCAGCGAAGAGTTCCTGGCTATTCCTGCAGCTGACAGAGGCTTATATGCTCCTGATATGTTTGCAGAAATCTTGGCTAGCTACAACGCTGATGTTATTATTCTTGATAGACTGCAAACCCTGTTTGTTCCCGTATTCCATATTAATACCGACAGCTTAATGCGTAAGCTGAGCAAAAAATTCACCATCATTACCGCATGGCCCGGCTATATTGAAAACGGCAACCTGTGCTACGATAAATTCGATGGCACCGAAGCAATCCGCATTAGCCCGGACGGCTTCAAGATTTGGAACGTAGAAGACTAATATCTACCCTTGCTTGAATGCGGAGGTTGGGCATGACTGAGAAAAAGCGTTGTTTTGCCGTGCTGACAGGTGGTGGCGATTGCCCCGGCCTAAATGCAGTTATTCGAGCCGTGGTTAAAACCTTTTTGCAAAACGGCTGTGAGGTTTACGGTGTGCATAATGGTTTTAACGGCCTGGTAAACGACAATTTACAGAAGATGGATTATGCCAGTGTATCAGGCATTCTTCCCCGTGGTGGCACTATTTTAGGCACCACCAACCGCGATAATCCCTTTAAGTTTGCCATTGAACAAGAGGATGGATCTATTATCTACAAGGATATGCGGGAAAAGGTGCTGGAAAATCTGCGTAAGTATGATATTGAAGCCTTAGTTGTTATTGGTGGCGATGGCAGCCTGAATATTGGGGCGCAATTGGCTAGAGAGTGTGGCATAAAAGTAGTTGGTTGCCCTAAGACCATTGATAACGATTTGCCGTGCACTGAGCGTACCTTTGGCTTTGACACGGCTATGGCCATGGCTACCGAGGCGTTGGACAGATTACATACTACAGCTGAATCCCATCACAGGGTTATGGTTTTAGAGGTTATGGGTCGTTATGCGGGCTGGATCGCCCTGCACAGCGGCATTGCCGGTGGAGCGGATGTTATTCTGCTGCCGGAGCTTCCTTATAAGCTGGATAGTGTTATCGCTAAGATTGAGCAGCGTAAGGCGGCAGGGAAAAGCTTTAGCATTATTGTTGTAGCCGAAGGCGCTAAGCCGGAGGGCGGGGAGATGTCCGTTGCTCGTGTAGTCAAGGGCAGCTTCGAGCCCATTCGCTTGGGTGGTATTGGCGAGAAGGTGGCTAACGCGATTGAAGAGCGTACGGGCATTGAGTCCAGATGTACGGTGTTAGGTTATTTGCAGCGTGGCGGTTCGCCTTCAGCCTTTGACAGAGTCCTTTCCACCCGTTATGGTGTGGCGGCAGCTGAGGCTTGCCTGCGTGGCGAGTATAATGTAATGGTTTCCCTGTACCATGACCAAATTGTTACTGTGTACATTCAAAAGGCGGCGGAAAAACCCCGTCAAGTACCTGTGGACAGCGAGATTATTCGCACCGGTCGCCAGTTAGGGATTTGTTTCGGCGACTAAGTCTGGTTAGTTAAGTATTGATTCATTTAAAACGTATATAATAAGAGGTAGCTTCTTTGGAGAGGCTACCTTTTGTTTTTAGTGCTCCTAGCTAAATAAAGCACTGGAATATTAACGCTTCTTATTGTATAATTGCTCTAGAAAGCGTATAATAAAAGAAATATTGCTAGCTTGAAAGGATGGAAAAATGGACCAGTATCTAATTGCTGTTATTGTGGGTATTGTCGAGGGCTTAACGGAGTTTTTGCCTGTGTCTTCTACGGGACACATGATTATTGTGGGTCATGTTTTAGGCTTTGAGGGGCCTGTTGCAGATGTATTTGATGTTTTTGTGCAATTGGGTGCGATTTTATCCGTGATTTTTATTTATAAGGAGCGCTTTGCACGCTTTTTCACCAAGGATGGCTGGGATATGCGCAAGGGCCTCAGCGTGTGGCATATTGCCGCCGGCATCGTGCCGGTAATGGGTGTGGCCTATATCTGCTATCCTTTTATAAAAAAATATCTCTTTTCACCCCTTACTGTAGCTATTGGACTGGTATTGGGCGGTCTGCTTTTGATGTTTGCCGAGCACCGAACCAAGGGCAAGGAGGCTGAGCTGGTTGATGATGTGGATAAAATTACCATGAAGCAGGCGATTTGGGTGGGGATTTATCAATTCCTGTCCCTGTGGCCCGGCTTTTCCCGAAGCGGCAGCACCATTGCCGGCGGCCTTTTAGTGGGCCTGTCCCGTCAGGCGGCTGCTAGCTATACCTTCTTGATCGCGGTGCCTTTGATGTTCGTGGCCTGCCTTTACGATTTAATCAAGAGCCTTAAATTCTTGAACACAGGCGATTTGACGGTGTTAGGTATCGGCTTTGTGGTTTCCTTTATTGTGGCCTATTGGTCCGTGCTCTGGTTCCTGAAGTTCCTGCACAAGTACGATTTGACCAGCTTTGCGTGGTATCGTATTGCCCTGGCCTGCGTTACCTATTGGTATTTTTACATGTAATGAAAAACTCCAGCTGCTGCAAGCAGTTGGAGTTTTTTTAGTCTATTTAGCTGCACGATAGATATTGGCCATATCCTCTTGATTTAATACCTTGAATTGACCAATGGTTCTGGTGCCCATGAAGCTGCATTTGTAGGCCAATTCCTTGATTTGCTCCTCGGTCAGCTCACTGCCGATCAGGTCTTTAATATTGGTGGGCATGCCGATATGCCGGAAGAAGCTTTCCATGGCCGCAATGCCCTCAAGGGCAGTGGCCTCCTCGTCGCGATAGTTGTAGGGCAGGCCGAAGACATCCACAGCCAGCTGGGCAAAGCGGGCTGGGTTTTCCTTATACACATAGCGTGCCCAGCTGCCCCAAACGGCTGCCAGGCCTGCCCCGTGGGCTACGCCGAACATACCGCTGAGCTCATGCTCCAGCTGGTGGCAGGACCAGTCGCCCAAGGTTCTGTCGCCGGTGACGCCGTTGTGGGAGAAGGTACCGCTCCACATGATTTCGGCCCGCGCATCGTAATTCTCGGGCTCCTTCAAGGCGATTTTCACGTTGCGCATAACATTGCGCAGCAGAGCTGCGGCGATATTATCTACTAAAGCCAGCTGCTTCGTTTGCTTGCCGGTGAAATAACGCTCCAGAGTGTGGACCATGATGTCGGTGCAGCCGCTGGCGGTTTGGTAGGCGGGCAGCGTATAGGTCAGCTCCGGGTTCAGCAGGGAGAATTTAGCGTAGCAGTAATCGGTGGTCAGGCCACGCTTGAGCATGCCCTCGTCCTTGGTAACCACGGAGGAGTTGCTCATCTCGCTGCCGGCGGCAGCGATGGTCAGCACGACGCCGATGGGCGCGCAGCCTGTAACCTCTTTTTTGCGAGTATAGTAATCCCAGACGTCGCCCTCATTGGCCAGACCATAGCCAATGCCCTTGGCGCTGTCGATGACGCTGCCACCGCCCACGGCTAGGAGAAAGTCCACGCCCTCGGCACGGCACAGCTCTACGCCTTCCTTAATTTTGCTCAGCAGAGGATTGGGCACTACGCCACCTAAGAGCACATACTCTAGGCCTGCTTCCTGCAGACTGGCGCAAACTCTATCCAAAAGACCGGACTTTTTGGCGCTGTTACCGCCAAAATGCACCAAAACCTTATGAGCACCGTATTTTTTACACATTGCGCCAACCTTGGCTTCTACATTTTTACCAAAAAGTACCTCGGAAGGTGCGAAAAATTGAAATTTGTCCATGCTAAATTGCCTCCTTAGGGACGAAATGCATGTCCCGGCTATTTTGTGACTATATTCATTGTAGCACGCTCGTCCGTATTTGTAAAATGAAAGGGTATGCCTTGCTCTATGCAAGATTTTTTTGTTATAATTAAGAAAAAAGCAAGCCAGGAGTGATGGTAATGGAGTATATTGCCTGTTATGGAGATAGCTTGGTGCAGGGATTTCCCTTTGGAAATAGGTATTCATGGACAGCCGCAGTAGAGGCGGCCTCGGCCAACAAAATCAAAATGCTCAATTATGGGCTGTGCGGTGATTGCTGTGACGATATCCTTTATCGCATGCGTCAATATGCGCTGCCTGAGTATGTGCAGCATGTGCTCTTCTTGGGCGGAGCCAACGATATTTTACAGGGGCGACGGTTGGAGGCCATTCTTGAGGATTATAAGCGTCTAGTAAGCTGGTGCGCTGAAAAGCATTACAAGCTTTGTATTGTGCTGCCTCTGCTGAGCTCGGAGGAGGGCTTGAACCGTCATTTACTGAATTTGCGACAGGCGGTGGAGCAGCTTTGCGGTGACCAAGCGCTGCTCTTGGATTTACAGCCGGCCATTGGCTTGGACCAGAAGAGCCGGAGCCAGGCTTATCTGGACGGGGTACATCCTAAAGCTACGACTTATAAGTTAATGGGTGATTATGCTGTAGAATATTTACTTAATTGGTTACAGATTAAGAGTTGATTAAGTAAAATTTAGCGTTTTTTGTCTTGTATATTTCGAAGCTTTGTGTTATAATTCACTCAAGATAGCTATTGCTTACAATTATTGGCTGTTATATGAAGGCTAGTCGTTTTTTCCGTGATAATAAATGGTAAGCAAATATATTTTGACAAGAGGAGTGTTCTGAAGATGAATGAGAGAATTCGCCTTGTGGGAAACAGACTCAAGCTGTTACGTATTCAAAAGGGATTGGGTCAAAACGAGGTTGCCAAGCTGATGGGCATTAGCCAAGCGCATTTGAGCAATATTGAGGGTGGTCGCAGCAACATCACTTTGAGTAATCTGCTGAAGCTGCACGATGTGCTGGAGGTATCCATGGCCGATTTATTTGTGGATATTGATGGCGAAATGAAAAAGCAGTCCGGTACCGACGTGGATATCGAGGACGTTGTAAAGCTGTTTGCGCTGCTGAAGAAGGTTAAAGAGTAATCTCGGGCCTTCCTGAAAATGAGTAAAGAAAAGCCGCTAAGCTGTGTGGGTAAAGATACGCAGCTGAGCGGCTTTTTTCGTATGTATTCGTATGTCACATGGCGCAGGTAAGGAGCTTTCGCTCTAGGCAGCCTGCTTTTTGCTCCAGGGCAGCATTTCGGTGGGAATTTGGGCCAGCATGATGGCAGCGAAAACCAAGGCGCAGCCGAAGATTTCGCGGCTACTCATGGCCTGACCTAAAAGCAGCCAGCCGCTGAGCAGGGCGAAGGCGGATTCCAAGCTCATGATCATGCAGGCCAGCACGGGATTACAGTGCTTTTGGCCCACGATTTGCAGGGTATAAGCCACACCGCTGGACATGATGCCGGCGTAGGCGATGGGAAGCCAGCCCAGGATTACATTGGTCAGGGAGGGGCTTTCGAAAATAAACATCAGCGCTCCGTTGAGCACCGTACAGGTGGCAAATTGGACTAGGGAAAGTCTTACACCGTCCAGGTTAGCAATGACCTTGTCCACGGCGATAATCTGGGCTGCAAAGCAAATAGCGCAGATCAGGGTATAAAAATCCCCCTTGTTGATGGAAAAGCCCTCGTTGATGCAGATAAAATACATGCCTACAGCGGCAATGCCCACACTAATGCATTGTAGTAAGGTGATGCGGGTACGATAAATTGCATAGCTTAAAAAAGGCACCAGCACAATATAGAGGGCGGTGATGAAGCCGCTCTTGCCTACGGTGGTGTACATGATGCCCAGCTGCTGCATGAAGCTGGCTATGCTTAGGGCAACGCCACAGATGATACCGCCCTTGATGGTGCGCTCACGGCGCAAAGGGTCATCGGTACCTAGCAGCTTAAAGGGCTTCCCTGCTATTTTATCGAACATTAAACAGCAGAGGAAGAGAAAAATAGTAGCTAAAAAGCTGCGGGCGCAGTTAAAGGTTAGGGGCTCCGCGTATTCACCGCCCACGCTTTGGGCGATAAAGGCTGTGCCCCAGATGAAGGCGCATAGGGTAAGCATCAGCATGCCGCTGAGGCTGTTTTTATTATTAGAGGAATTATCCATATAAGCAACACTCCTAAAGCAAAACAATGTGACGCTATCTATTGTACCACGTTTACAGGCTATATACAAAGGGGACATGCTAAAAACTAGGCTTTTTGCAGATTTTTTTGCCCTTGCGCATGCTGAACATTTCCTGGGCGGGGACGTCAGTGTAAAGCAAATGCTGCCGCAAGGGTGATAAAATAAAAACTGCAACACTGTGTTACTAAAACGTCTCTACGACAAAAAACCTATATCTTGTTTTAGTTTTCGTTGACGGACACGATATATTGTGGTAAAATAAACTCGTAATCAGCTGGGACCACTAAAGCGAAGGCGGCTGCAGCTAGCCGTAGACCACTTTTTGTTTTTGTGTCACGGCCATTTTTAATGTTTATTTCCATAGCCATAGATAGGATTTTAGGAGAAAGGATGGAGAAGCATGAAGGTCATTAAGCGTGATGGCACCACCGTAGACTTCGATGGCAGCAAGATAGTCATTGCTATTCAAAAGGCAAATGCGGCTGTAGAGCCTGAATATAGAATCGAGGAGGACAAAATCCAAAAGATCGCTAAGCATGTGCAGGAGCGCAATCGCATGCGTCTTTTGGTAGAGGATATTCAGGATATGGTGGAGCATAGCTTGATGGACGAGGGTAAATTTGAGCTGGCCAAGGCTTATATTATCTATCGTTACCAACGCGCTCTGGTGCGTAAGGCCAATACCACTGACGAATCCATTCTTTCTTTGATCCGCAATAGCAATAAGGACGTTATGGAGGAAAACTCCAACAAAAACGCCACCATGGCTGCTACTCAGCGCGATTTGATCGCCGGCGAGGTTTCCAAGGACTTGACCAAGCGCATCATGCTGCCGGAAAAGATTTCCAAGGCTCATGAAGAGGGCGTGCTCCATTTCCATGACGCGGACTATTTTATTCAACCGATTTTCAACTGCTGCTTGATTAATATCGGCGATATGCTGGACAACGGTACCGTTATGAACGGTAAGCTTATTGAAAGCCCCAGAAGCTTCCAGGTAGCCTGCACCGTCATGACTCAGATTATCGCTTCCGTAGCCTCCAGCCAATACGGCGGTCAATCCGTCGACATTTGCCATTTGGGCAAATACCTGCGCCGTAGCTACGAAAAATTCAAAAAGAGCATCTTAGAGGCCAGCGAGGGCCACATTGATGCGGATACCTTGGAGCGCTTGACCAACGAGCGTTTGCGCTATGAATTAAAGGGTGGCGTACAGACCATCCAATACCAAATCAATACCTT
This sequence comes from Phascolarctobacterium sp., assembly GCA_004558595.1. Lineage (GTDB taxonomy): Bacteria > Bacillota > Negativicutes > Acidaminococcales > Acidaminococcaceae > Phascolarctobacterium_A. Next base: position 29,308 of record SFCN01000009.1, read on the forward strand.
GATGACCACCAATGGTCAATCACCCTTCGTAACTCTTTTCCTGAACCTGCGGGAGGATGACCCCTATCTGAAGGAAAATGCCATGATCGTAGAAGAAATTCTGCGCCAACGTCTGCAGGGCATTAAGAACGACAAGGGTGTGTATGTAACTCCTGCCTTCCCCAAGCTGGTTTATGTTCTTGACGAGCTGAACTGCCTGAAGGGTGGCAAATACGATTATATTACTCGTTTAGCCGTAAAATGCAGTGCTAAACGCATGTATCCTGACTATATTAGCGCGAAAAAAATGCGCGAAAATTACGAGGGCAATGTATTCAGCCCCATGGGCTGCCGCAGCTTCCTCTCTCCCTGGAAGGACGAAAACGGCAACTACAAGTTCGAGGGCCGCTTCAATCAGGGCGTTGTCTCCTTGAACCTGCCCCAAATCGGCATTGTGGCTAAGGGCGACGAGCAAAAATTCTGGCAGCTCTTGGATGAGCGTCTGGAGCTGTGCTATGAAGCCTTGATGTGCCGTCATAACGCTTTGAAGGGCGTGCGTAGCGATGTTAGCCCCGTGCATTGGCAGTATGGCGCCATCGCTCGTCTGCAAAAGGGTGAAACCATCGATAAATTCCTTGAGAACGGTTATTCCACCATTTCCTTGGGCTATATCGGCCTCTATGAGCTGACTAAGCTGATGAAGGGCGTAAGCCATACTACGGAAGAGGGTAAGGACTTCGCGCTGCGTGTTATGAACCGTCTGCGTGGGGCCTGCGAAAAATGGAAGGCCAAGACCGGACTGGGCTTCGGCCTCTACGGTACCCCGGCCGAGAGCCTCTGCTACCGCTTCGCTCGCGTGGATAAGGCTCGCTTCGGTACCATCAAGGACGTAACCGACAAGGGCTACTACACTAACTCCTACCATGTGGATGTGCGTGAAAAGATTGATGCCTTCAGCAAGTTTAAATTTGAAAGCCAATTCCAAAAGATTTCCTCCGGCGGCGCTATTTCCTATGTAGAAATTCCCAATATGCGTCATAACCCCGAGGCCTTGGAGGAGGTTGTAAAGTTTATCTACGACAATATCCAATACGCTGAATTCAATACTAAATCCGATTATTGCCATGTGTGCGGCTTTGATGGTGAGATTATCATCAACGAAGACAATGAGTGGGAATGCCCGGTTTGCCATAATAAGGACCATTCCAAGATGACGGTTATTCGCCGCACCTGCGGTTATTTGGGCGAGAATTTCTGGAATGTAGGTAAAACAAAGGAAATCGGCTCTCGTGTAATGCATCTGTAAGCAGGCGTAAGACAAGCCTTGGCTTGTATCAAATTCCGAAGGGATGAGGGTAAATTATGAATTATGCTGAGATTAAAAATCTAGATATTGCTAATGGCCCCGGCCTAAGGGTATCGCTCTTTGTCACTGGCTGTACCCATCATTGCAAGGGCTGCTTCAATCCTGAGTCCTGGGACTTTAACTATGGCCAGCCCTTCACGGAGGCCGCAGAGGCAGAAATTCTGGAGCTTTTAGAAAACGAGCATATTCGTGGCCTGAGCCTTTTAGGAGGCGAGCCCTTTGAGCCTGCGAATCAAGCGGCGCTAGCACCCTTCCTCCAAAGGGTGAAGGCGAAATTCCCTCACAAGGATATCTGGTGCTATAGTGGCTATAATTTTGAGCAGGATATGCTGACAGGTAATTTAGGTCCTTGGGAGATAACCGAGCAAATGCTTAGCTGCATTGATGTATTGGTTGACGGTGAATTCGTCATCGATCTGAAGAATCCTAACCTACGCTTCCGTGGTAGCTCCAACCAAAGAGTCATTCTTGTGCAGGAGTCCATCAAGGAAGATAAAGTTATCCAGTGGGATGATGGAGAAGGCTTGGAGCTCCAATAATAAGTAAAAAATGAAGGCTTCTACGCTGAAAGGTGTAGGAGCCTTTTTATATGCACAAGTAGTACAATTCCTAGTTGACTCCATGGATTATTGGTTTTATAATAAGGAGCGTAATTGCTGGTAGGTCCCTGGGATCATAGCATGGGAGGTTATAGAAATGAAAAATTTTGCACATCGTGGCTTTAGCGGCCAATATCCGGAAAACACTATGCTGGCTTTTAAAAAGGCGTGGGAAGCAGGTGCGGACGGCATTGAATTGGATGTTCAGATGACAAAGGACGGTCAGGTTGTAGTCATTCACGACGAAAAAGTGGATCGCACTACCAATGGCAGCGGTAATGTGCGCGATTTGACCTTGGCTGAGCTGCGTAAGCTGGATGCTTCTTATATTTACACTGGTAAAATGGGCGTGAATCCTGTGCCCACCTTCGAGGAATATTGCGCATGGGTTGCTGGTACCGATTTAGTGACCAATATTGAGCTGAAGACCGGCGTTTATCCCTATCCTGGCATTGAAGCCAAGGTGTGGGAGCTGATTCAAAAATACCATTTGGAAAATAAGGTGATTATCTCCAGCTTCAATCACTATAGCATTCTGCGTATGAAGGAGCTGGCACCGGAGCTGCCCTATGGTCTCTTAGAGGAAAGCTGGCTGGTCAATGCAGGAGCTTATGTTGCTGGAGTAGGCGTAGCGGCCTTCCATCCTTATCATGGCAGCCTGACCCCGGAGGCTGTGGCTGAAATCAAGAGCCACGGCATTGCTATTAACACCTGGACCGTTAATGAGGAAACTAGAGTGCGGGAGCTTTTGGCCTTGGGAGTTGACATCGTGATTGGCAATTTCCCTGATATGGTAAAGCGTGTTTTGGCAGAATAATAAAAAACAATATATTTGACCTAAAAGGACGTTTCGTGGGGTAATGCTTAACACCGCCAGAACGTCCTTTTTTACATTAGTGACTTCTAGATTAGTGGTTTTGTCATTTCTTTTGTCACTATGAAGGGGGTTTATTAAAAAAGCACCAGAAATGCAATAAGAATTATGGAAAATTTCTTTGAGGGCAATTTTAGTACAAAAATTAGCTTAAGATTAATAATGTTTTTCTTGCATATATCTTTAGTAAGGTGTATGATATACACAAGCACTGTGCAGAAAGGAAGAGGCTGTATCTGTCGGATTCGGAGAATCCGTATGCTAAAAATGATTCTGAAAAATTTTTTGGGGAGATGAAAAGATGGCAAAGGAATTAAACTATAAGGAAATTGGTTTGCGTATTAAAACCCTACGTTTGAAGAACAATATTTATCAGACAGTGTTGGCTAAGGAAATCGGTGTTTCTCAAACCCATATGAGTAATATCGAAAGCGGTAGAGCTGGTTTAACTCTGGAAAATTTGGTAAAAATGTCCCGCATTTTCAACTGTGGCATTGATGAGATCGTTTTTGGTGAGGAAGAAGCTAAGCAGGAGCAGGGTGTGGATGTATTGAAAAACTGCACCATGCAGGATATTATCCAAGCGATGCAAATGCTGAAATCCCTTAAGAGCTAAGCAAGGCAAAGAAAGGCTAATATTGGGGACTGTTGTGAAAGGCTGCACGACAGTCCTTTTTTGCTTTTCAAAATAATTTCACCGCCACCCTCTTGCCTAAAGTCGAAAAGTCAAATATAATAGAAGCAAATAATATTAACAGGTGATGCATATGAGAAATCTAGCAGATGCTATAGAAAGCTTTATTATAGGTGAACTATTACGGGATCAGGAGGATGCTCTTTTAGTGCAGCGCAACGAGCTGGCGGAGCGCCTGCGTTGCGCGCCTTCCCAAATAAGCTATGTGCTCAGCACACGCTTTACCCCTGAGCGTGGCTTTTTGGTGGAGTCTCGGCGGGGGAGCGGTGGCTTTGTACGCATTGTGCGCATGGAGCCACAAGGGGCACGACAGCCCCAAAAGGAGCCCACAGCCAGCGAGCTGGTGGAGCATTTAGAGGGTCAACAGCTGATAACAGCAAGAGAAAGAACCCTTTTACAATATATGCTGCATATTCTTGATGCAGATGAAAAGAAGAAGAAGGCCGTGCTCCAGCAGGCTATGAGCCTGCTGGCCAGCGAAGGACGGAGGTGAAAAGGATGCTATGTCAAAATTGTCATAAAAAACAGGCCGTGGTGCGGATGGTCATGGTGGTCAACGATAAGCCTTCTGAAAAATGGCTGTGCGAGGACTGTGCTGGCGAATTTTTGCCTCCCGGCATGGGCACCAGGGGCAGCGCTATGACCCCGGAGAAGGCACTGGACCTGCTGCGCCAATTGTTTGGTGGTAAGGGGTCGCTGCCCAAGAAAAAGGCCAAGGATGGCTTTAGTGTAGGGGCCACCGAGGTGCTGGAGAAGGCTGCGGCCAAGGCTCTGGACCGGGGCAGCGAGCATATTGGCAGCGAGCATATTTTGGCAGGCCTACTAGAATGCGAGGGCTGCCTAGGCTACGATATTATTAAGCATCTCCACGAAAACGTGGAGGAGATTAAGAAGGAGCTGGGGACATGGATGGAAAAGGGAGCGAAAAAAGATGGCTCCGTACCTCAATATAGCCAACGGGCCCAAAAGGCCTTGGAGGAGGCGGCTCATTTAGCCAAGGAGCTAAACCATGATTATGTGGGCAGCGAGCAGCTACTGTGGGGACTTTTGGCCGCAGGAGATGGGGTTGCTCATCGGGTACTGACTAAGTTTGGTATTAACGGCGCTTTGGTCGGCGACATGATTCGCGCTCTGGACGAGCGGCGTAAATCCGTGCCGGGACGCCGTCAGCAGCAAGCTCCCTTGAACAAAGAGGATGATGTGCTGGAGGTTCTGAAGGCTTACGGACGTAATCTTAATGATGAGGCTCAGCATGGGCGCATAGACCCGGTTATCGGCCGTGAGGTGGAGGTGGAGCGCATAATCCAAATTTTGTGCCGCCGTACCAAGAATAATCCGGTAATCATCGGCGAGGCAGGCGTGGGTAAAACAGCAGTGGCCGAGGCCTTGGCCGCCAAAATTGTCCATGGCGAGGTACCGGAGTTCCTCCAAAAAAAGATTGTTTTCTCTCTGGAGCTAGGCATGTTGGTGGCTGGCGCTAAATATCGCGGTGAATTCGAGGAGCGCATGAAGCAGATTCTGGAGCTTTTGCGCAATGATAAGCGCATCATTCTCTTTATAGACGAGCTACACACCATTATCGGCGCTGGCAGCGCCGAGGGTAGCATTGATGCGGCCAACATTATTAAGCCGGCGCTGGCTCGTGGTGAGCTGCAAATAATTGGCGCTACCACCAGCGATGAATATCGCAAGCATATTGAAAAGGATGCAGCCCTGGAGCGACGCTTCCAGCCCGTGCTGGTCAACGCTCCCAATGTGGAATCTAGCATTAAAATGCTGCAGGGCCTTGCTAAGCGTTACGAAAAATTCCACAAGCTGGAGATTCTGCCGGAGGCTGTGGAGGCTGCGGTGGAGCTCAGTGACCGCTATATTACTGATAGAAATTTACCGGACAAGGCCATCGATTTAATGGACGAGGCCTGTGCCCGTTTACGTATTAAGCTCTATAAAAAGAGCGCTCCTGCTCGCAAGCTGCAGGAGGAGCTGGAGTTTGTGCAGCTGGAAAAGGATGATGCCGTGGAAAGGCAGAATTACGAGGAAGCCGCCAAGCTGCGTGACGAAGAAAACGAGCTCCAAACTAAGCTGGCGGCAGCCTTGGCGGAGGCAGCTCAGAGCATGCCTGTAACAGCCGAGGACGTGGCCGAGGTAGTGGCTTCTTGGACCGGTATCCCCTTGGCCAAGCTTACAGAAAGCGAAAGCGCCAAGCTTTTGGCCTTGGATGCGCGCTTGGAAAAGCGCGTCATCGGCCAAAACGAGGCTGTGCAGGCCGTGAGCAAGGCGGTACGCCGCGCTAGGGCGGGCTTCAAGGATACCCACCGTCCGGTAGGCTCCTTCCTCTTCTTAGGCCCCACGGGCGTTGGTAAGACCGAGCTGGCCAAGGCCCTGGCTCAGGAGCTTTTTGGCGACGAAAGGGCTATGCTACGCTTTGATATGAGCGAGTACATGGAAAAGCACACCACGGCCCGCCTTATCGGCGCGCCTCCGGGCTATGTGGGCTACGACGAGGGCGGACAGCTGACGGACGCAGTCCGTCGCAAGCCCTACTGCGTCGTGCTTTTGGACGAAATCGAAAAGGCTCATCCAGACGTGTTCAATCTGCTGCTGCAGATTATGGAGGATGGCCGTCTGACAGACGGCCAAGGACGCACGGTGGACTTCCGCAACGCTGTTATTATCATGACCAGTAATGCGGGCGCCCAACGCTTGGCTATGACTAAGCCCTTGGGCTTCGCCACCAGCGCCACCGGCGAGCTGGCCAGCCGCAAGGAGCAGGTTTTAGGCGAAATTAAGCATTTATTCCGTCCGGAATTCTTAAATCGCGTGGACGAAATCCTAGTCTTCAATCCCTTGGGTAGGGAGCAGCTGGAAAATATCGCTCATAACCTTATTGCGGAGCTTAATGAGCGTATGGCGGCCAATGGGCTGTCCATCGAGCTCATGCCCAGTGCGCGGGAGCTGCTCCTCAAGGAGGGCAGCGACAGCAAGTACGGCGCTCGTCCCTTGCGCAGGGCCCTGCGCAAGCTGGTGGAGGACCCGGTTAGCGATTTGTTCTTGGCCGGGAAATTCCATAAGGGCGATAAGCTTTTGGCTGAGGCAGTACCGGGCAGCAAGGAGCTGGTGTTTCACACCGCTTTAGAAGGCTCGCAGTTCCTGCTGGAAATTCCGGTGAACGCGAAGATCAGCGTGGAGCCGGTGAGGCCTGAAGCAGGAGAAGGAGGCTCTACGCCCCAAGGGGAGCCGGTAGGCGCACGCAAGGGGGCGGAGCAATAATGGCCAAGACTAAGTATAAATTTGTTTGCCAAAGCTGTGGCTATACCACCGCCAAATGGCTGGGGCGCTGCCCCGAATGCGGCGCTTGGGATAGCCTGGTGGAGGAGGCCGAGGTAGCTACCAGTGGACGCAATAGTAAAAGCTATCTGCCAACTGGCGGTGAAAAAATCAAGCCACGCACCATTGCCAGCGTGGCTCAGGTGAAGGTGGACCGCCTTGCCACGGGCATTCATGAGTTCGACCGGGTGCTGGGCGGTGGCGTGGTGCCAGGCAGCTTAGTGCTTTTGGGCGGTACCCCCGGCATCGGCAAATCCACTATTTTACTGGATGCCGGACTACGCTATGGCCAACAGGGCATTAAGGTGCTCTATGTGAGCGGCGAGGAAAGCGAGGAGCAGACCGCCATGCGCGCAGTGCGCTTAGGCGGAGCGAAGGCTAACGAAAACTTGCTGATTATGACGGCCACGGATTTGGACGCGATTTTGGCTCAGGCCAACGCTCTGCAGCCCCGGCTGCTTATCATCGATAGTATTCAGACTATGTATAACCCAGAGCTGCCCACAGCCGCGGGCAGCGTGGGTCAGGTGCGGGAGTGCACCGCCAAGCTGTTGCAGTTCGCCAAGACCACCAATATTGCCGTCTTGGTCATCGGTCATGTGACCAAGGATGGCAATATCGCGGGCCCGCGACTCTTGGAGCACATGGTGGACGTGGTGCTTCAGTTCGAGGGTGACCGCTCCTACGCCTTTCGTGTGCTGCGAGCGTTGAAAAACCGCTTTGGCAGCACCGAAGAAAGCGGCATTTTCTCCATGGAAGCCGGGGGCTTGGCCCAGGTGGCTAACCCGGCAGGCCTCTTTTTAGAGGATCGGGATGGGGAAGCAGCCGGTAGCCTTATCGGCGCCTGCATGGAGGGCAATCGCCCTATCATGGTGGAGTTTCAAGCGCTGGTGGCTAAAACCCCCTATGGCATGCCTCGTAGAACTGCGGTAGGCTTTGACTATAATCGGGTAAATATGCTGTTGGCGATTTTAGAACGCCGCTTCGGCCTTGATTTTGGCATGTACGATGCCTATGTGAATGTAGTGGGCGGTATGCGTATTACGGAGCCGGCGGCGGACTTGGCCGTGGCAGCTGCATTGGTGAGCAGCTATCGTAATCGGCCCGTACCCAAGGGAGCGCTCTGCTTTGGCGAGGTGGGCTTAACGGGCGAGGTCCGGCGAGTGAGCGCGCCGGAGCGCCGCATTATGGACGGCATCAATTTGGGCTTCACCAAATTCATTGTGCCTGATAGCCAGCTACGCCTGCCCCAGGTGAACGCCAAAATTATCAAAGTTAAAACCTTAGAGCAGGCTCTCCAAGCTCTTTTTAATTGATTTTTGCCCGTTTTTATGTTAATATCTACTATATAAAAACGTTAGATAATTTACATTTTTATAGAAGAGAAGGAGTGTGCAGCATGGCAACTAAATCCCAAGAAATGGTCCTGGTCATTGACTTTGGTGGCCAATATAATCAGCTCATCGCTAGACGCGTGCGTGAATGTGGCGTGTACTGCGAAATCGTTTCCTATACCCACAGTCTGGCAGATATCAAGGCTAAGGAAAACCTGAAGGGTATCATTTTCACCGGTGGTCCCAACAGCGCTTACCTGCCTGATTCTCCTACCATTGACCCGGAAATCTTTACCTGGGGCGTACCTGTTTTAGGCATTTGCTATGGCAGTCAGCTCATGAGTCATTTGCTGGGCGGTCATGTGTGCGTCGCTCCTGAGCGTGAATATGGCAAAACCTTGGTGGATATTGACAACACCAGCCCCATGTTCACCGATATCCCTGCTAAGAATATTTGCTGGATGAGCCATAACGATTATATCGAAAAGGTGGCTCCCGGCTTTAAAATCACCGCTCATACTCCCAACTGCCCTGTAGCAGCTGCCGAGGATGCTGAGCGCAAGCTCTATGCTGTGCAGTTCCATCCGGAAGTATTGCACACTGAGAACGGCACCAAGATGCTGAGCAATTTCGTGTATAATGTGTGCGGCTGCGCCGGTACTTGGAAGATGGATTCCTTCGTGGAACAGACTGTGAAGGAGCTGAAGGCTAGAATTGGCAGCGGCAAGGTGCTGTGCGCCCTGTCCGGCGGTGTTGACTCCAGCGTGTGCGCTGGTATGCTGGCTAAGGCTATTGGCAAGCAGCTGACCTGCGTATTCGTGGACCACGGCCTACTGCGCAAAAACGAGCGTGAAGAGGTATGCGCTGTTTTTGGCGAGGGTGGTCAATTTGATATTAACTTTATCTGCGTGGATGCTCGCGAGCGCTTCTACAGCAAGCTGGCCGGTGTAACTGAGCCGGAGCGTAAGCGTAAGATTATCGGCGAAGAGTTTATCCGCGTGTTTGAAGAGGAAGCCAAAAAGATTGGCGCTGTGGACTATTTGGCCCAAGGCACTATTTATCCTGACGTGGTAGAAAGCGGTCTGGGCGGCGAATCAGCCACCATTAAGAGCCATCATAACGTGGGCGGTCTGCCTGATTTCGTAGACTTCAAGGAAATCGTAGAGCCTTTGCGTGATCTCTTTAAGGATGAGGTACGCCAATCCGGTCGTGAGCTGGGCCTGCCCGAGCATTTGGTAGCACGTCAGCCCTTCCCAGGTCCCGGTCTTGCTATTCGCATTATCGGTGATGTAACTCCTGAGAAGGTCGCTATTGTGCAGGATGCGGATGCGATCTATCGTGAGGAAGTGGACAAGCTGCCCATAAGTGAGCGTCCCAGCCAGTACTTTGCGGCGCTGACTAATATGCGCAGCGTAGGTGTTATGGGCGATGGTCGTACCTACGATTATGCTATCGCTCTGCGTGCTGTAACCACTACCGACTTTATGACTGCGGAGGTTACCATGCTGCCTGCTGCGACGATTACTGCGGCGGCTAACCGTATCGTTAACGAGGTTAAGCACATTAACCGCGTGCTCTTCGACTATACTACCAAACCTCCTGCGACCATCGAATTCGAGTAAGATTATCCTATGCTTTTTAGCGAACATTCTTTTCGGTAACGTTTCGTTAGTGATAAAAATATAGTATAATTGTATATTTTGAGTAAACAATTTGAAGATTAAAAAAAGCCCACATCTGCTGCTCTAGAAGTAGTGATGTGGGTTTTTGTTTTGCATAATTAGCGAATAGAAGTGTTACAATTTGTTCGTAATATAAACAGTTGTGTAAAATAGAGAAAAGTTGTATAATATATGTAGTTGCAGCGGTAGCCTTGCAGGCATATTTTGGTGTGTGCGAGGAGCTTCTGCCCAATGGCCCAGGCCATCCTCTCTTGGCCCTAAAGGGCCAATTCACCTTATCGTGTGGATTGGTTGGCACCTGTCAGAGCTTGACAGGTGCTTTTTTGATGATGTGGGGGTTATTGACAATATTCCTCAAAAGGAATATAATAAGAAAGGAGTATGGTGCATGTTTGAAGTTGATTTTTATAGATTACCTAATGGGGAGGCTCCTGTTGAAACTTTTCTAGATAGTTTGGATATAAAGATGCGTAATAAAGCATTGTATTCCTTGTCAATTTTAGAGGAATTTGGCAATCAATTAAAAGAGCCTTATTCAAAGGCCATGGGGGACGGAATTTTTGAGTTAAGAGTAAGTTTTGCTAATGACATAACTAGAATATTTTACTTCTTCTGTGTAGGAAAAAGGATAATACTTACAAATGGCTTCGTGAAAAAAACGCAAAAGACGCCTAAAAGTGTTATAGAGCTAGCAAAATCTTATAAAAAGGATTATGAGGATAGGTTTAATTGAGGAGGCTGGGAAGAATGAGCGATTTAAGGAAGTATTTAAATAAGCAGTTACAAAATCCTGAATTTAAAGTAGAACATGAGAGGACGAAAGCAGAGTATGAGGTAGTCAGAGCTTTAATTGCTGCACGAATTGAAGAAAATATGACTCAGCAACAGTTAGCGGAGAGATCAGGTATAAGACAGTCAAATATCAGCAGAATAGAAAATGGTACTTGTAGCCCTACTATTGCCACTTTAGAGTCCTTAGCTCGAGGGTTGAACAAGAGGCTGGTAATTTCTCTTGAATGACATATTTTTGAATGCCAACGATGTGACAGTGAAGCTTGTTAATGCCAAGGGCAAACAAGGCCAGGTAAATACTTTGCTCAAGAATTTTTTGCAATATGTGATGACTAATGAGCCTGTTGATGATTTTACAGAGGATGTGGAACGTCAGGTATGGGCGGTAAAGAACGATAAGAAAGCGAGGGAGGAGTACATGGTACTGCAAGCTAAGATTAGAGAGCATGAGATAGTTGCTTATGAAGCTGGCGAAGCTCAGGGAGAAGCAAAGAAAAGCAGGGAAACAGCTATTGAAATGTTGAAGGATGGAGAGCCACTGGCTAAGATTATGAAATATTCAAAGCTGGATAAAGAAGCTATTCTATTGCTAGCTAAAGAAAATGGTCTTGAAGTGATTAATGGATAAGTACATTTGAAATATTAACGCCCCGGTGCGGCGAGAGATGATTGTGGTAATCACTTCTCGCTGCACCGGGGCGTTTTGTTGTTTGCGTAGGAAATGTCTTGAAAAATGCCGAAAAAGTGTTATATAGAGAATGAAGGCAACGCCATCCTGAGCATGGATGATATGTATTATTACAGCATAAACAATCCCTTGTTTTTAGCGAACATTCT
>SFCN01000010.1 GCA_004558595.1 Phascolarctobacterium sp.
GCCACACAAATACTGGAGCTTGTACAAAATGGCGAGCTTTATACCAAAACACAGGTAGAAAAACTTGAAGAAAAAATATCGCAGCAGGAAAAAACCATAAACGAGCTTAACCGAGAAATTGGCTCATTACGCGCACAGCTGCACCAGTGTGATATTACAACTAAAGAAAAATAAAACTACTATGAACGAGCTTTATACTACAGCAATAGACGCAATTATTGGCGTATTAAAACAGCTGGCAGAAAAAATGCCTGCCACTGGCGAAGCCTTGCAGCAAGCATTAATTAAGGTTGAAATTGCGCTTGACAACGCAAGCACAACACCAAATACACCAGCCGATGAAATAGCAAAGCTGCTGCAACTGCGCCAGCAATTACTAACTGCTTACAAATACATTTAATATGCCAAGTAGTACCAGCATAGAAATAAACAGGGGTATTAAGGAGCGTTTTTACAAAGCTATTGTTGCGCTTATTGAGCAAAAGGCATTAAGGGGCAGGCAAACATATTGCAGGCTATATGATATTGACAAGCGCAATTTTTACTCGCAGGAAAAGGATTTGCAGGAAGCAAAGCTAAAACTTTATTGGCTTGTGCCGCTTGTTAAGCATTATGGCATTAGCGCACACTGGCTGCTTACAGGAGAAGGCAAAATGTTTGAGCCAGTAGCCAAGCGCAAACAGCGAGAAAGCTATTACGACAAGGAAACAGGATTGCCAAAGGGCGAGCAGCCTGCTACTGGGGAGCAGTGAAGCCTACAAGCTCAAGCACCTTTTTATTGGCAGCGTCTTGCTGGCTATAATCCCTGTCAATGTAAATATCGGTTATGCGCATTTGCTCATCTACATGGTTTAATGCTTCGTGTATGGTTGCTTTGTCTATGTTGGCTTTGTTGCGTGCCAATGTAGCCCACGTATGCCGCGCTGCGTAAAACTCCAAATCATCAACATTAACACTTCCCATTGCGCCTATAATTTTCAAGCCACGGTTTATATTAGCGTTCATGGTTTGATAGCTTGCATAACGCTTGTAAAAGTTAAACACCCTTTTGCCTGTATGGTCAAGGTATTTTTCTACCAGCGGTCGCACGCATGGTTCAACCTTAATACTTATCTTTGCTTCATCGGCGCGCCTGCTGCGTGTTTTTGTGCGCTTGTATGTTATGCGTTCACCGTCATAATCAACAGCGTTATAAAGGTCGCAACTGTTCATGCCAATAAGCCCAAAGGAAAGCAAAAACACATCACGTGCTGTTGTTATCCTGCTGTCTATGGTGCTGCCGTCTTTTACCTGCATTATTGCTTGCAGCTGTTCAATTGTTATGCTGCGCTTTCTTGTAATAGGCGGCTTTGGCACTTTGAAACGCTTAAAGGGGCTTAACGGTATTCGTATTATGCCTGCATCTTCATCGTTATAACGCTCCTTTGCCTTGTTATGCAGGATGCGTATTGCGCCCAAGTATGAACTTGGCGCACGACTGCCTTTTACCCTGTTTGGTCGTGCAGGCATGTTTATTAAATACTGGCAGAAATCCTCAAGCAGCTTTACTGTCACTTCGGCTATATCCAAGTGGTCGCGCTGCAAAAAACGCACAAGCGCATTTACTGCACACTTATAATACAAGCCTGTACCAACCCTTCCGCTGTCTTGTGTTTCCTGCGCAACATTATACCCAAACTTTATAAAATCAAGCCTAAACGCGCCATGTATTTCTTCATAGTTGTTAATATAAGCGCATACATCATCAACTGACATAACGTGCGCACGAACAGGTGGTATAGTTGCCGCGATGCGCTGGTATTGCTCAACTTCATTTTTAAGCTGGTCAGCCACTGCCGCGTTCTTTATTTTTAGCCCACGCGTGAGGTCTTTTGCCGTTACAAACACGTTTGTTGATATGTGCCGCTTTTCCCTGTTGTGGGTTACTCTTATTTTTACGTTATATGTACCATCACTTTTTCGGTGATGTGAGTACACAATTGCCTTAAATGTTGTTGCCATAATGCTGTGTTACTGCGAATAAACATTGCTTATTTTTGTGGAACATTTGAACCACATTTCACTGCAAAGTTACTTTTTGGGGGGTAGAAGTGCAGAAAAAAGGGTTACAAACTTTTGAAAGTAGTAACCCTTTTTGTATGCCTGTAGGGAGTCGAACCCTAATCAAAAGAACCGGAATCTTTCATTCTATCCATTGAACTACAGGCACTTACGTTATTTTTGTTTTTGGCAATCTCTTTTGCCAATTTTGTTTTGCAATCAAAAATTGCTATCTTTGCCAAATAAAGGCACGAGCACCGGAAACTGTGGCTCTATTTATTATAACGCATTGTGTTGCTGATACTTAGTGTCTTGTTAAACGTGCTTTTGTGGAACAATTGAACCACAACTGCAAAGTTATTATTTTCGTATTTCAACGCATTTTACTTCATTAATAATTGTGTGGGGGTTGCTGCTGGCTACCGACACATCTATGCGTTTTGTTCCCCACTTTATAAAAAGAAACTTTTTGGGTACTTTATGCACAGCCACAGTTATTGTATCTTGGCTTGTAATGCTGCCACTAAACCTGCCAGCGTGTATTGTACCATTGAGCCGCACCCAAGCATCAGCCCATTGCAGCACCTGCAACGTATCAAGCCGCGCCAGCTGTGGCACGTAAACAATGCTGTCGCGTACAACGGTGTCAACCTTTGCCGACATTTGCGTGCTGGCATACACAGCCCTTTGCAGGTACTTATTTTTAATGCCCATGTCATTAAGCCGAGCTTGCAAATCAGCACAATGATGCTTTAGCTCACCAGTAGTAAGCTCCAGCTGCTGCGCTCTTGCGGCTTGCTTGCCTGCTTCCGTTTTGTATTGCTGCGTGCCAGCCGACAGGCTCGCAATATTTGCCGACAGGCGTTCATTGTCCTGTTGTAGCCGCTTGCACTGGTGCATGGCTACACCTGTAACAGCAGCCATGCCTAGCACAATAATTATAAGGTACATCGTAACTTTGTTCATTGCTGCTCGTTCATGTAGTTAATAATTGCATCTACGTGCAGTTGCGTAAGCGTTTCCTTGCCATGTTCACTTAGCAGGTACTCGCACTCCTGCTTGTTGTCCATAAACAAATTTTCGGTAAGCACAGCAGGGCAGTGGGTATCACGTACAATGGCAAAATTACCTGTCCAGTATTTACATGCTGGCACGCACCTGTTGCCTTTAAGCCCATGCTTTACAGCTTCAACATATAGTAGCTGCGCCATGCGCTTGCTGTTGCTGCTGGCATTTGGGGCTACCCAGCCGCTCCAGCCTGTTGCATTGCTCCAGTTACCGCTGCTTGTTGCTGCATTAATGTGTACGGATATTAGCATACAGTTTTTTGTACCGTACTGTGCGCACAAGGCATTAGCCCTGCGTGTGCGCACACTTAGCTTTACATCGTTTTCTTCGGGTACAAGCACATGCGCCTTAATGCCACATGCCTGTAGCTTTTTCGCTATGCGCTGCACCATTTCTCGCGCCCACTTATATTCAAGCAATTTGTTATCGGGGCTTCTTTTGCCAGCTGTATCACAGCCATGCCCATTGTCTAATATGCAAATTATCTGCTTCATTGCTGCGTGTCGTTATGTTTTTGTGCATTAATAATTGCTTTGGTAAGTGCATCAACCAGTTCTTCTTTGTTTACCATTTTAGTTGCAATTTCCGCAACCCTGCTCATTTCGGTGCGAGTTTTTTCGTCTGCCTTTTCGCGCACACTTAGAAACTCTACCACCAGCAAAAACACGCCAAGCATACATGTTATAACTGGTATGCCGTAAATGTCATGCAGAGAAAATAGCTGGTAAACATGGCTCGCGTGCATTAGCAGGTCAATGCCAGCAGCAATAAGCATGCCGCCCTCATACATTATAAACTTGTTAAGGCTGCGCTTCAAGCCCCAACTGCTGCGTATTTCACCGCGCTGCTTGGCTTTAGCCAACCCACTTATTAAATCAATTATCATCGCAAACAGCACAATAAAACAAGCCATGACAACAATTGCCAGCATGTTTTGTGCATCAATAATGTTTATTGCTTCCATAAGTTACTTATTACGTGATTTCATATAACCGCGCTTTTGCAGCTGGTACATGCACAGGTTTTGCATGTCCTCCTGCGATACGGCTTCTCTTGCACTGCGAAACTCAAAGCTCGCCATACCACGCACAATAATTACTTTAATAATGGTTGCAAATGGGAACTTAATATTTGGGTCGGTGAACACCTTATACAAACGCTTGCTGCTTGTAAAGAAAGCCGTTTCGGCTTCGCCCTCGTGCCAAGTGAAACGTACCAGTGTACGTGTGCCGTTTGCCGTGTCAATGTCGGTTTTACAGCCTGTAACAATAATAACCTTATTAATTACATCGTCTATACTGTGGTACTCTCCAGTTGGCATGTCGCTGGCATTTGGCGTTCCTTGCAAACTAAAATCGCCAAAATCGCTCACATTTGCCATGTTGCTACTCTAAAGGAATGCCGTTAGTATTGCAGTCCGTATCAATCATTGCTCGCAAAGCCTTTCTCTCGGCAAGGAAATCAAGGTAAGGCTGTTTCTTGCTATCGTCCTCAATGCCAAGTACAGCGGCATTATAATCATTTAGCAACTTGTTTTCCATGTTTGCATCATAGCGTGCATTAAGCAGTGCCGCCAAAATTGTATTGGCAGTCACTGGGTATTTTACAAGCAGGCTGTCATACTCGTTTACCTTTGTTTTTTTACCCTGTTCGTTTTCTACTTCCACATAATGCTGGTTGTGGTTGTACAGTGTTGTTCCGTTAATACGGTCAATCACGTCAAATGTGGGCTGCATTTTGTCACTATGCAAACCACGCTGTAATGTTGTTGCCATTTTTGTTAATTGATTTATTGTTTCACTTATTATTTTATTATAGTGCTGTGGCGTGCAATGCTGTAGCCAGCCATTGTGAGCCGACAGCGTTTGCCATAGCTCCTTTAGTTGAAAGGGGTTGTGCTGGTGCTGTATTTTTCGCAACTTTTTCCAGTAACGGTAAAGTATGCTTTTTCGTGCCAGCGTGTTGTAATGGTTGCTTTTATATCCCACAAAATCAATGCTGCGTGCATCCACTGGGAATATTTGCCAGTTAGGTTTTATTTCCAGCTTTAGCTCATTATGCAGGTACTGGCGTATTTCTTCAAGTAGTGCGTGCAGGTAGGCTTTACTACGGTGCAAAAACACCATATCATCCATATAGCGCAAATAGTAGCGTACTCTCAAAACCTCCTTAACCCAGTGGTCAAATGGTGTTAAGTAAAGGTTTGCCCAGTGCTGGCTCGGCAGTCTGCCTATGCCCAGCCCTGTGCCACCCTCTACGCTGTCAATTATTTTGTACTGCAATGCCAGTAGGCGTGTGTCTCCAAAATAACGTGCCATTATGCGCTTTAGTATTTCGTGGTCTATGCTGTCATAGTAATGCCGTATGTCAATTTTTAAGCAATAGCGCGTACCGCGCTTATCCTTTCGCAAATAACGTGTAAGGTCATTTAGACACTTGTGTATGCCCCTGCCTTTTATGCAGGCGTATGTTTGTGTTATATACAGCTTATGCAGGTAGCTTTCCGTAACATCTATAATGCAGTGGTCAACAATACGGTCGGGGGTTAAAATAGGTATTGTTAGCGTGCGCCATTTCCCACTATCATAAATGTTCCTATGCCTGCAAGGCTGTGGCTCAAAAGCTCCGTCATTAAGCAGCTTCCACACATCGTCAAGCGTTTTTATATACCCTATGCGAAACATACGCTGCACATCGTGCCGCTTACGCTTGCCACGTATAGTGTTATATCCAGCCCTGCATACGTTTTCGGGGCTGCATACCTGCTCGTATATCCTGTGAACCTTATGCGCCATAACTGTAAATGTGCCTACATTCTAACAAGACGTTCGCACTGGCTTTGCAGCCCTCTACCAGCCTTTGTTTAACCTTATATTCTTTTGCCAGCCTGCACGCCTTAACTACATGTGCAGCTATCGGGTTTTGCACTTGCATACAGCAGTGCGGCTTTTGTGAGGCAAGGTTTCGGCAGTTTGGTTTTATTTCGTTTTGCTTAAAAAAAGGAAAATCGTATAGGCGTAACAGGGGGAAACCATAATTCGCATTCGTATTCGCACCGCGATTATTCGTATTCGCACAACGGACACCCGCATTCTCCGCATTATTCGCATTACAAGCCGCGAGCAGCTGGTTTCCCGAACCACCGAAACCCGAATTGCACAGGCTTTTGCAAGCCTGTGCGGATTTGGTTTTTTTGTTATATTTCTTTTGCAAAAGGTACATTTATTGCAATTAACATTTATTCATTTTTATGCGCCTGCGGATTGCGGATATTCAAGGCACAGGGGGAAACCATAATCCGCAATCGTAAGCGCACCGCGATCAATCGTACCCGCACAACGGACACCCGCATACTCCGCATCACTCGCACCACAAGCCGCGAGCAGCTGGTAGAAGCCTTCGGCTCCGTTGTCGTCCGTGCATTCATTTCGCCAATAGTAGTCGCAGTAGTCTTTGTTACCTGCGCCACCAGCTACGCTGTTGGGGAACGTATAGCCATTAGCCACACCCATTTGTGAAATATAGCCGCTGGTGTTTGGCAGGCGACCCATTTCAACGTAACCAGCAGGAACACTTGTAGCTTTGTCGGCAGGTGTAACAAATTTAGCAGGGTCGCTGCACAGGTAAAGCAAACGTTGTCCGCCATCACTTGGCTTATCAACGTGTACTATTACATCATCGCAATGTTCCCAAAGGTATTGCTGTGGTGTTTCCCAACCTCGGTAACTGCCAACCTTAACGGTTTTCGCACTGCCTGTGTTTGCCCAGTTTGGTATGTTATATTCAACAATGCCAGTGTTATTGCCCAGCTTTGCTGTAATTCCGCAAGGGATAAAAGGGTTGTAGCCGTTGTGTGTGCTCCACTGGTTGCTATCTACGTATGTGCCGTTGCCCAAGCCACCCTGTCTAAAACCGTCCTCGGTTTTTTCTGCGGTAAAGGCAGCTTGGCTGTCAAGGTCGCCAAACTCTATAGCCATTAGCCAGCCCATTTCTTCGCGGAAACGCCAGCCGCCATGATGCCAAATGCTGCCTTTGTTTCTACAGCGTGTGCGAATTGTTGATTTTGCATTGCCAGTTGCAGGCATACCAACATGTGTTTTGTATGTGCCGTCATTAGCTGATGCATTGCTGCCACCGCGGAAGTCGGCTGCATTGCTTGTAAACACAGGTATGCCGTTGTCATCAACCTTTAGCGTATTGTCGCTATTCCACTGCAAAAAGCATGCACTTACAGGCACGTTGGTTGAACGGTTGAAAGTGGCATACCATGGAGAGCGTGCCTTTTCTTTCATTAGCGTAAAGCCAGGAAGTTCAACCTCGCTTATAGCTACCAGCAAATAATCATCGCCAATAAGTTCAAACTTGCGGTAATAGTTTGGCTTGTAAAGCATAACATCACCGTCAATAGCGTTAAGGCGTGCTGTGCCGCCACCCTCTTTAACCGTACTGTCGTTTGCTCCAAGCCAGTAGTTTACGCTGCCGTCAGCATTTGCCACGAAACGCCTAATGCGTGATTGTATTGGCAAAGTACGGTGCAGGTCTAAATTTCCCACACGCTCAATTTTGCCGTCAGCCACGCAATGCCCATGATTTTTGAGGTTTATTTTTATACCATACCACAGGTCTTTGTAAGGAAATTGTGGGACAGTATTGCCCACGCCAATGAGTACTCCCATAGTTTGTTTTGTTTTTTGTTAATATCAATTATGCTTCAAAGTTAGGTACAAAAGCGTGTACTATATGCACGCCATTGTGCTAACTTTTGAAAGTAACCTAAAAATCATTATATGTTAGCCGTATTCCATGTCCTGCCGCCATTGGTGGTTTTTTTGATACCGCTGCTGTCAACCCTTATGCCATACGAACCAACAATAGCTATAAACGCATTACGGTTAATTAGCATTGCTCCATTACTCCATAACGACACCAAACCATCGTTGCCTAAAATGGTGCGCTCACTGTTGGCACGTGTGAACGAGCCTGTAAGGTATGCGCTTGCACTTGTTATTGAACAAGTAACAGTACTTGAGCAGCTAAAATATATTTTGTCATTAAAATCAAATTCTATGCTGTAGTTGCCAGTTTTGTTTGTTACATAGTAAGCACCGCCTGTGCTGCTTACTTGCAGCGTATTTCCGCTTGTAACGGACTTTCCCAATCCTGTTGAGCCATAAAACGTTCTTACAACAACACCATCACAACGCACAGTTACAACCATTGGCTTGTTATAGTAAGCTGTTATAGCATTACCGCCAGTATTTGGCTGCGGTACTGCAATGGAAATACTAAAGCTGTCAATATTAATTTGGCTACCAGCTTCCATAAATCCCAAGTTAATGACCATAGGCGTTGCTTGCGACCAGTTTAATGCTGGTGCTCCACTATATCCACCATAAGGAGCATGCCACGAACCGCTTTGCACCTGTGCGCCTGCATATATATTGCCGCTTTGCTTTATAATGTACTCGCTAAAATCGCCTACGCTGGTGTTCATAACCTTTAGCTTGCTTGAGCCGTCTACAAGCAGCGATAAGCCCTCTGCATTAAGCACAACATTTTCGCCACACAATATTTGCCCATTTTCGCTATCCATACGTATAGCTGGCACGCCGTTGTTTTCAAATATGCTTTGCAGCATGTTACCCGACAATAGCCAATTCGCTATTTTACCCGACAGCGCATTAATAGTGCCTGTTATGTCCGCATCTTTTGACTTAAACTTACCATTGTGGTAAATAACTGTCATGGCTTCTTTAACGCCTGCAAGTGCTTCGGCATAAGTGCCGCCAAAGTACGCTGCTATTTCATTGATGTTTTCATACATAGCCTTTAAGCCTGCGCTTTCTTTCCACTCGCCGTTGCTTTGCAGCGCGCCAAGTTTAAGAAATGTGGATAAAATCAAGCCGCCCTCAATTTGCGTGTAGTTGTCGCGTATTGCTTTAAGCAGGTCGGTGTTGGCTTGTATTGCAGCCAATTGCTCGGCATTATTAGGCTGCCATTCGGGGGCTTTGTTGCCCTCTACAAGCACAAACTTTGTAAAGAACAGGTCAATAGGTAAATTGCTTTCGCTTGCCCTTATATACAGCCGTGTGCTTTCACTTGACTTGTCGTTGGCTGTGAACGTATATGTAACACGGCTCCAAACCGCACCAACGTTAAATTCTTTAAGTGGTGCAACAATGTTGGTTGCATCACCGTTCAAAAAGCCAACTGCAAGCGTTTTTTCGGCACTTGCTCTAACCCAAAACGCTACAGTATATGTTACACCGTTTTGCAGCTTATTTGCAGGTAGCGTTATGTTGCCGCCAGCCGACTGCATACCTGTACCAAAGAACCACCAGTTAAATACACCTGTAGTGCCTTCTTCCATTGCCAAAGGCGTTGTGTTTATACGCAACACATTTCCCATTGTTGTATCACTGTACACCGACAAATGGCTTTCTTTGTTGGTTGCGCTTATGCTTACAGCCCAGCCATTAGTATTTTCCATATATGCACTGTTCTTAATATAGTTAGTGCCGCCCACAACAATACCACCAACCAAGTTGTCGGCATATACGGTGTTAATGGTTTTTAGTAATGTGGTGCGCTCGGTGTAGTAAGCTGTAAAATTGTCGTTGTAAACCGTTTTGTCAACGCTGGTGTTTACAGCCATGTTTGAAAGTATATTGTTCGTGTATGCCAACAGCGTACTATATGCTGCGTCAAAGCTGGTTGTGGAGCAGCCCACCAAAGTAGCCTGCGCACGCACGGTGCTGTAGTCCACTTTAATGTTTTCCATTTCATCTTTAAGTGCAATTTTTTCGGCTGGTGTAATAATGCTGTCGCTTGCCAAATCACTAAGCTGCTGCAAAGCGTTATTTGCCTGCGTATCATCAGTGTAGCCTGCATTTTTCCAGTCGCTGCTTTTATATGCACCCTCTGCATCATTAATGCACAGCTTTATTTTAAGGCTGTCAAGCATAATCCAAAGGTCGCCTTTATGGTAAGTTGCTTCGGGGTATGTGCTGGCATTTGCCGTAACATACACATGAGCTTTGCTACCTGCTAAATCAAGCGCGCTGTTAGCAGCCTGTATTGCTGCGCCAATGCCTGTGCTTGGCACGTTTTGCCAAAAATACGACCACGTGTATTTATCCAAGCCTATTTTAATGCGTTTACGTGTAAAACGGTATTCCAAGCCAGTTTCGCTGTCGGTGTATATGTCGCCCAAGTGTGCAGCAAGCGTTTCGCTGTCTTGCCACTGTACGGCTGGCTCGTTTTCAAGCGTTGGCTCGCCAGTACCAAACCAATATTCAACTGCACCGTCAGCCTGTTCTTTAAGCTGGTTTATGGTGTCCTGTATTTCAAGCAAACTTTGGTTAAAATTGCTTGTGCTGTCGTTAAGCTGTTGCTCCAGTTCGCTAATATTTATTAAATTACCGCTGTTGCTTATAAACTTAATGTTGCCGCCAATTTCGCTGTTATCAAGGTCAAAGTATGTGCTTTGGTCTGCGCTTTCAATACGCCCACAGTTAATGCACCTGCCTGTAATGCGAGTGTTGCCGTATGTTGTTGTAAGCTCCCTGTAACCATTATACACGCTGCTTAGTATGCCTACTAAAAAATAGTAGTTTGTGCCGCTTTCGGTATCAATTTTTTCTTGGCTAAGTACAAGCTGGCATGTGTCGCCAGCAATAGGGCATTGTGCATACAGGTACATAGCACCGTTGCTTTGCAGTGTTATGCTACTGTCGTTTACCTGCCATGTGCGAATTTGCTCCTCTATTGCATAGTGCTGCAAAATGCCGCCATTGCTTTCAACAGTAAAATAGTTGGCATTAGGCTTGCCGCCAACAAGGGCATTACACGTAACAAACACATTTTGCATGATAAATTGCCCATTACGGTTTCCTACCGACAGCATAAGCGTTTCAATGCTGCTTGGGCGAATTTTGGTTGCGTCAAAATATCCGTCTGCATCAAACACCATGCCCAGCAGCTCCTGCGTTGTACGCCACTGCATACGCATTAGCTGCACATTGGTTTGCGTAGTAAGTTCTTTTATATCCTGCTCTTGGCTGCTAATATCTTCAAGTATTGTTTGTATTAACGAAACTTCCACAGTGTCGCTTAATGTAAGTTTATATTTGTATGGCTCGCTGTAGCAGTCGCGTGTAAACCCTGTAAGCCTTATGGCTTTATCAACGTTAATGTCGGGGTCAACAATGTGCAGCATGTCGCCAAGCTGGAAAATGTTTGTAATGCCAAGTTCGCTACCATAGGCACGTTCCAGCGACATACTTGCCAATTCCAGCTCATAGCTAACTTTAGGCTGGCTGTCGGCTTGCAAATCGGCATGTGCGCGTTCCAGCAGTCGTGTTTCCGCATCAACTTCGTATGGGTCGGCTGGCATTACAATATCAAGCAGTACGTATGTTGCGCCCTGCTCAATTTGGTAGGCTGTTTGCGTATCATTTGGGTACTTAAAGCCCCTGCTGTCCTCATATCGCACAAGTGTAAATTTGTGCGTTTTATGGTCGTAGCTATGTATGTCAAATGTATAGCCAGCAAGGTTGCTTGTGCCTGTAAACTTTACCTTAGCTGCTGTGCCGTCTATTAGCCACTTGGTTGTTTTGCCGTCCGCTTCCTTTTCGTTAAGGTCAAACATTTCTTCGTCTATAAAGCTCAAAACATCGCCCTCAACAATGCTGGTTACATAGCCTGTGCGCGTTGGGTATATATCATCGTAGGTACGGCTTCCCTCCTTTATGCCAAACGCCCTTATAGCCTGTTCACTTTGTATGTAGCTTTCATCGTTTACAGCAAGCCGCAAGCGCAATGCGCCATTACGGTATTTGCTTGTTATATTTTGTGTGCCGCCCTCTACATACAGGCGTGATATAACATCATCATTGTTAAGGTTTCTACGCTTTAGCTGGTATATGCCGCCACCTTTGCCAAATGTAAACTTTGCTGGGAATAGGCTGCCAACCTTTTTTACAATATTAAGCCTGTAGTGCTTATCGCCAAGTGCTTCAATGCTAAACTCACACTCATTGTCTTGGCACAAGCGTTGCAGCGCTTCAAGGCAATTCTCACGGCTAAAGCTGTACTCCTTAAACTCGGTTGTTATGCACTCGCCAAGCTCCCACACCTCGTTATCTTGTGCCGCAACACGGTTGATGTTGTTTATTATAACACCAGCAACCAGCTTCATGTCAGCAACCAGTGAAAACTCTCCGCTTGGGTTTAATCCCTGTGCATCGGCATTGCGGAACTGAGCCGCCAGCAGCTTGTACTGCAAGCCCTCAAACACAAGCGATGTTTCAAATTCGCGCTCGCCTGTCTTTATTGGCTCATCAAACTTGTTAAGGGTGTAAACCGAGCCAAATACCTCAATATAATCACCAACAACAAACAGCAGCGGCTTGGCACTTGTTAGCTTTAGCGTAACGGTGTCCTCGCCAAGCAGCTCACACTTTTGCTCTGCACTTTTTACGGTGCAGAGCTGTGTGTAGTTGTCTATTTTACAGCGCACAGCACCTGTACGCTGGTAAACAGTTATACTTTGTCCCATATTACAATGTCGCCAGTTTCAAACGCTTCTACATCTTCAATTACACCTGTTATAACAATAAAGTATTCGCCGTTGTCGGCATAGGTGTGTGCCACGGTTACATTACTGCCGCAAATGTCCTGTGTTGTTGTGCCGTCTCCCCAGTACACGTTTACCAGCTTGCTTGTCGTAATGGTAAATGTTGTGCGTGCGTTATTGGCACTTGTACGTGTGTGCCTTAAAACCTTTTTCACTGGCTCGGGTTCTCGCAGTTTAAGCTGGAACGTGCCTATCATGCTTGCATCATTCCACGTTTTTTCAATGTCAGTCGCATCGGGCAAATACACTTCATACACAAGTGCTTTTACAGGGTGTATGTCAACCATAAGCCTGTGCAGCCCAGCAGGGCAAAGGTCGGCATTTACTGTTGCACCCTCTGCTACTGTATGCCGTGTGCTAAACAGGTCTAAAAACGCCTTTACCTTTCGCACAAATTCAAGTTTTCCGCCACTGGTTTTTATAAAGCAATCAAGCGTTATTTCACGTTCCTCAAATCGTGGGCGGCTTAAATCCACTGCTGTACCGTGATAGCCGTCAAACTCCACTTTGTGAGGGTCTTTCATTTTCAAGCCGTCAAGCAGCCCTTTGCTTGCGCTTACATATACGCCATACTGCTTGAAGTCCACACCGTCAAGCAGGTATGTAAGCTGCTTAACGTTGTCAAGCAGCACCAGTAGCTGGTCTTGCGATAAGCATGCTTGGTGGCATTTCAAATCATCAACACAGCCATAGCCCAGTTCGTAGGTATAGCAGTCCTGCGCAAAGCATACGCCAACAGGGTCGCCAAAAGCACTCGGCACAACTGCACGCTGCACAAGCGAGCCATTAATATAAACGCATACTACATTGCCGCTGCGTGTAACAGCAACCCAATACCACGTGTCGGGCTTGGCATACATAGTGCAAATGTATTTTTTATCAACGCCATTGTAGTTTAGCACAACGCTCATATGTTCACATGGTGCTTGGTTTTTTATCCATGAACTAATTGTGAAATCTGCACTAAGCGATAGTACGCTTTGCGACACCTCGCATTTGCCGCTTCCGTTAAAACGTAAGCAGTTGCCCTGCCTACCTACTTCATAACTTGCGCCCAGCACAGCACCGTCAGCTCTATTGGGGCTGTAGTCATAGGCTTTTGTTGCACCGTTTGCCTCGTCAAAAGGCAAGTACAGCGTTAGGTCTTGTTCTTGTGCCATAATGTTGTTTAATAAGTTTCTTGGTTGTGATTTGTTGTTATTACTTGGCTGCCAAAGCCCTCTATGGTGCAATGGCTGTTACCATACAAGTTTATATACACACGTGCATGTGGGCTTGCTACACGCACAAGCAGCTGCGCATTGCCAAAGCAGTCAATGTGCAAATGGCTGTGGTCGGTAGCAACGGCTGTAACGCTGCTTTCATGCTGTAGCCATACACGGTGTATGTTATAGCCTACAGCCGTGAACTGGCAGCTGCTGTTGCCCAAAAATGCCATGTCGCGCTGTGGTTGTATTTCTCCCTGCGCATCAATGTAGCCGCCATATTTGGCAGCTTCTTCACCCAAATACTTGCGCATATATGCAAGGTTGGGGAAGCCCTTTTGTACGCATGGCACAATGTAGTAAAAGTAACACTGCACCAGCTTTTCAATGCTGCCATGCGTGTTGTGTATGGCAGCAATGCTCTCATCGCAATGCCCATGTGCCATTAAACGCTGTAATTCTTGTAATCTTTCCATAATCTATGCTGTTAAGCCTTTAGCTCGCAGTGGGTCGCTTGCTATGGCTGTTTTTATGTCGTTTAGCTGTGTGCGTATGTCGCTTAAATACCTGCTGCCAGCACCTGTATTTGCTGAAATTGCATTAAGGTAGGTTAGCGCATTGCGTATTGATGTGTCAACGCTTTGCATACTGCTGCGTATATCCTGCTGCACAAGCAACATGTCAACCTGCCTAATGCGTATGCCTGTTATTTCACCTGCCAGCTTGCTTGCCGTTTCTTCGCTTACGCTCTTAACTTGACCCTCCAGCGTGTCGCTGGCTTCTTCAACTTCATCACCCATGTCGCGGAAAAACTCCTCAAAACCCTGCAAGCCGTCCGTAAACGCTTCGCCTGCGTTTTTAAGCATATTTTTCCAGTATTCAAAGTTAAAGCCAGCAACACTGTTGCCATGTGCGCCCATGTAGTTTGCCAGTGTTTCGGTAAAGTCATTTACAACAGGCTCAATTAGCTTTAGCTTTAGGCTGTTTTTTACAGCATTGGCAATTGTAGTGTTCCATACTTCGTCAAAACTTTCTGCGCTGTCTTCCATGTTGCTAAAGCATTCAGCCCATGCGTCAGCCAGCTCATTAGCCAAGTCGCGGAAGTTGGTTTGCACAAGGCTTTCCGTTATTTCGCGTTCAAGGTCTTTAATTTGCCGTGCTGCGTCCTCGGCATTTTGCAGGTACTCCTGCACCTTATTGTCGTCACGGTCTTTGCTTTTCTTACTTTGCTCAAGCCGTGCTAATTGCTGGTACTCCCTTTGCTGCTTCTTTAGGTTTTGAATTTCCCTTTGCGCACTGCTATAGTATTGCTCACCAACAGCGTTGTCAGTTTCCCAGCTAATTTGTGCATACGCACGCTGCAACACTTTAAGCTGTTTTTCGTGCTGCTTCATTTCCCTGCGTATGCGCCTGCTTGTGCTGTCAAACAGGCTTATAGCCGAAGATATAAGCCCAACACCGCCCTGTATAATATCAAGTGGGTTGCCGCTTGCAATGCCCTTAGCGAGCTGCGATGTGCCAGCCATCATGTTGCTAATGTCGCCCAGCATTTCCTGCGTCATTTCATCGCCTGCAAGCCCCATGTCTTTAAGCGCACCAACCACGCTGTCAAAGCTGCCTTTAACCATATCAATGCTGCCAGCAATGCTGTTGAACATTTGGGCAAACTGCTGCTTCTTTTCAATTGTGCCGTCCGCTGCTTTGTTGTACTGCTTAATGCTATCAACAAGCAGTTTGAAAGGGTTCTTGCTGCCTACAACCTGCTGCTGCAAGCCGTCAAGCTGCGCATTAAGTGCATTTCGCACATTGCTGTCCTCAATGCCCTGTACCATTTTGCGCAATTCATCAAGTATAGCATCAAATGCGCTGCTGCTTAAATACTGGGCATTTTGGAAGAGCTGTTGCCATTGTTCAGTACCCTGTATTTGCGTTGCCTGTAGCTCGCCTATGGCTTTACTTTTGGCTTTTTCTGCCAACTGTGCCTGCACCTCATAACCATGCTGCCTTAGCCATGTTATTTCTTGGTCGTATTGGCGTTCTACATCAATACGCTGCTCGGCATTGCTTCGGTAGGTTTCAAGCAGCTGCCGTTGCAGCTCCTCGGTGGTTTGCGTTATTTGCTGCTCTACCTGTGTTAGTGCTTTGGTGCGCTCCTCGCCTATAAGGTTTGTTTTTCCTTGTGTTAGGTTGTCGCGTATTTGTGCCAACTTAGCCAAATAGTCACCTGTCGTTTTGCTGTTGTCCTTTGCCTGTTGCAGGCTTTCGTTGAACATATCCATAGCCGTCTTAACACCCTTAATGGCATTAAGCTGGTCGGTAAATTGCAGCAGCGCGTTTCCGTCATTTTCATTAAGCACACCACCGTTTTGCTGTTGCCGCTGCTGTATTTCTGCAATCTTTTTTTCAAGCCACTGCTGGTATGTGTTGCCCATGTTCATAAGCTTTGTAAACTGCGCCTGTGCAGCCTGTTCACCATAAGCAGCAACCCACTTGTAGTATTGTTCATACTGCTTTTTGCGTTCGTTTATTTCGGTTTCAACAAGTGAACTTTGCTCAATTTCGTAGTTAGCATTAGCATAGATGCGTTGTGCTTTAAAGCTGTCAATAACGCTTTGCGGCATAGCTTTGCCTGCTTCCCTGTATTTTTTTGCCAGTTCAGCCTGTTCTTTATCAATGCGAGCCAGCTCTTTTTTGTGCTGGTTTTCCAACTCCTGCCTGCGCCTTTCGTAACCGTCCTTAATTGCGGCAATGCGCATATCTTCAGCTTCCAGCTGTGCATCAACAGCCTTTTGTTCTGCATCGCGCAAAGCGTCAGCGCGTTTATTGGCAGCGTTGGCTGCTTTATTAAGCTGGCTGGTTGTTTTTGGTAGTTTGGCTTGAAGTGCTGTTATTTGTGCATTGTAACTCTTCCATTCAGCACTGCCTATTGTGGCTTGTGCGCGCAAATCCCTAAGATTTTTTATTTCAGCATTTATACCATTTTCGGTGTTAAGGTCATTTTGCTTTTTACCTATTTGCTCATTCAAAGCGTCAAGCATAGCCTGCACAGTATCATAGCCGTATGCTTCAAAGTTGATTGTAACAGTTGAACCGCTTAACTCCTGCACCTTTTTATGCAGCTCGTCAAGCGACAGCTTGGTAATGTCTATATTTTCTTGCGTAGCGTTTTCGGTTATAGGCTCACCAAGCATTGAGCGTACCTGCGCATCTATTGCTGCGGTGTTTTCAAGGAAACGCTGCTGGCTTGCAATTGTGCTATTCACAAGTGCTTTAATGTTGCCGCTAAATGCATCAAGCTCATTGGTAGTTGCGTGTGTAGTGTCTTTTACACGCTGCATTATGTTTGTTATAAGTTCATTATATGCAGCGTCATACGCATCACCTGTCAAGCCCTGCAATTTTTCGCTTCCCTCAATAGCCATTGCTTGAACGCTTGCCCATAATGCTTTTGTTGCATTAGTGATATTTTGACTGGCTACATCAACAGCTTTATATGCTGTAACACTAACGCCCTCGGGTGTAGTTTCGGTTACTTGCTGTATTTCCTTATGTGTTGCGTTTTGTGCTGCTTCTTGCAATTTTTTCAAAGCATTTTCTTGGTCATTAATGGCTTTAGTCATTTCTTCCTCTTTGTACTTAGCAGCAATTTTTGCAGCACTTGTGCGTTCTACGGCTTTGGTTAGCTCGTTGTGCTTGTCTATTTGTTCTTCAAGCGTTGAGTTTGTTTTAAGGTTTTGCACATTATACCCATTGCACATGGTATTTACTTTTTCCAGTGCATCCCTATACTCTTTTGAGCCAGTTTCTGCTGTTTTAAGTATGCTAAAGTACAAGTTTAGCCGTGAAGTACTTTCGCTTACACTGCTGTTAAACTCGCCTGCCATGCTGGTTGTTTCTTCCTCCTTTTTGCCAAACATCATCAACGCACTTGCAACCAGCCCTACAAGCGAAAGTATAGCGGTAAAGGGGTTTGCAAGCATAGTTGCCCACAACGCCTTTAGCTTGCCTG
Organism: Phascolarctobacterium sp.; assembly: GCA_004558595.1. Classification (GTDB taxonomy): domain Bacteria; phylum Bacillota; class Negativicutes; order Acidaminococcales; family Acidaminococcaceae; genus Phascolarctobacterium_A. Next base: position 17,960 of record SFCN01000010.1, read on the forward strand.
TAAGGAAAGTTGTCGCCGTGCTTAACAGTGTTGTGCTGGTAGTTTGCAGCGCATCACTGGCAGCTTTTTTAGTGCCAGCCAGTGCAGCTTGATTGGTAGCAGCATTTGCTATTTGCTGGGTGAGTGCTTCCTTTTGTGTACGTGCAGCCTTTAGGTCGCTTAGTATTATGGCATGTTGTTTAAGCTGGTTGTGCTGCTGCTGTTTTAATGCAGCAACAGCTTCGGCATTGCCCTCTGCATTTGCTAAAGCAATTTGCACACGTGTAGATTGTATTTTATTTTGGCTTAACCTATACTCGTTAAGCAATGCTGCTTCCTTTGCCTTTGCAGCTTGCGCCTGCTCAACAAGTGATTTTTTGGTTGCAGCACTTTCGGCTTCCTGTGCTGCAATGGCTGTGCGTATGGCAGCACCGTATGCCATACTGGTTTTGGTAAGGTTTTGCTTTGCGAGCTGCTTGCGCTGGTCGGCTGTAAGCACGCTTTCAGCCATAGCAACGTATTCTGCGCTTTGCTGGTTAAGATTAAACTGCGCTATGTATTGCTGTTGCTGTGGTGTAAGCAATGCCTGTATAGCGGCACTGCGCACTTGCAAAAGTACTTGCTGCTGTTGCTCCAATGTTAGCGCACGCTCCAACTGCATGTTATATGCCTGCTGTGCCTGCGTCATTGCACCGTGCTGCATTGCATAAGCCTGCACTAAACCTGTGTTGCTCTTAAACAGCCCAGCACGCACCGAAAGCACAATGTTATCAATTTTTTGCATACCTGTTAGCTTACCCTGCTGCACAGCAATTGTTGCCATAGCAACCTTATATGTTCCATACAGGGTTATTAAGCCACCAAGCACACCAAGCACGGTTTTGTAGTTTGAAACCAGCGAAGCAGCAAGACCAATTGCACCCGAAAGCACGCCCTGCGATTTAGTGCCTATATCGTTAAGCATCATATCCCACTCATCGCCCAAGTTTGAAAGCTGACCAGTAAGGGATTTTGATTGTTCTTCCATAAGCCCATAAAACATGCCGCCCTCGGCAGTTAAGCCCTGCAACACCTTTTGCACTTCGGCGAAGCCAATTTGCCCAGCAGTAACCATGCTGTTAATTTCATCGGTAGTTTTACCAAGCTGCTTTGAAAGCTCCTGCACCAAAGGAATGCCGCGCCCCATAAACTGCCTAACATCCTGTGTAAACAACCGACCCTGCACCATAGTAGTACCATACAGGTACACCAAATCATTAAGTGGCAGGCTCAAACCGCTGGCAATGTTGCCAAGCATAACCAGCGTGTCGTTTACATCTTCGGCTGCTGTTCCGTATGCAAGCAGCTGCTTTGCGCTGTTGGCGATACCGCCCAAATCAAAAGGCGTGTTGGCAGCAGTTTGTGTAAGCTGCTGCATAAGTTGTGTGCCGCGCTCTGCACTTCCCAGCATGGTGTTAAATGCTATTTCAAGCTGCTGGAACTCGCCACGTGTCTTAACAATGTCAGTAACCCAGCTTTGCAGCATTGCGCCAATGGCGACACCGCCAATAACTTTACCTATGTTGCCCCATGCGCTTTGCACATCTTCGCCTGCGCCCTCTACCGTTTCGGTAAATTCGCGTATGCGCTGCTCATCTTTATCAAGCATTGCCTGCAAGTTGCTGTCGCGTATAAGCACGTCAAAAGACAATGCTCCATTGTTATTTTCCATTGCTAAGTGAGTTTATGTAGTTTATAAAATCGTCCGCATTTTCTTCGGTAAGCGTTACATCGCCCTGCTCAAACTGGCTATTGGCTGCACCTGTTCCATTGTTGTCAAGGTCATAACGCTGTTGGTCTGCCAGCATACGCTGCACAACAGCCCAAGCAATGCCTTTTGTGAGGTACTCCCAAGTCCAATGAAAGTATGCGCATATCGCCCCACGTTGCCCATACAGGCTGTTTAGTCCTGTGGGTTTTCTATGCGAGTCGGCATTGTTGTCCTCGCGCTGGACAGTAATCGCATAGAGTTTATAAAATCCGCTAAGTTGTTTGTAAGGTCAATAGCCTGCACAAGCTCCCACAACTGGCTGTTTTTTAGCCAGCGCGAAAAAAACTCGGTATGCTCCTTTAGCATTGCCTTATCTTCCCACTGGTTGCCAAGTACTGCTATTGCTACAATACGCGCCATGCGCCTGCTGTGTTTTGCATACAGCCTGCGTGCTTCCTGTCGTGGTGCTTCCTTTACCTTAGCTTCATCAATAGCCAGCTCAATGTATTCAGCCGACAGCCTGTCAAGCGTAAACGCTGTTGGCTCTTTAACCACAAAGCTGCGCTTGCGTTCCTCAAATGTGTAGTCTTGCTTGCGCAACAGCCACGTAAAAAGCCTGTGCCACCAGCCGCCTTTGCGCACCTTTGCAAAGTATGTTACGGTAAATGCCACACCCTCATTTATAAGCAGCCGTAATTCCTTACGCTCTTGCTCTAAATTTTCAATGTTGTTTATTTCGGTATGTTCCATGCCAATATTGCTTAATAAAAGCCCACCACGCACACATGTTTTAGTGGTGCATAGTGGGCTTTAGTTAGGGGATAACTGCCAACCGCCCACGTTAAGCAGGAAAAGTTGCAGTCTTTTTTTGAGCCTTAATGCTTGGCACACCTGCTTTGGTAGGCTTCAACGGTGTAACCGTGAAATCTACAAGGTTAATGCCCTGCGAAGACATGTCAGCGTTAAGAACGGCTTCAATATCACCGCGTGGAATTGTGTAAACAAGACCAACCTCGGGTATTGCACGCACGCTGGCTACAATGTCCTCATCGGTGTCGCTCCAGCTCCACACGGCATTATCCCCATCACCTGTTACAGTACCACCGAGATAATCTTTAAGGAAAGTTACATCGGGGTCCATAATGCTAAAGGTTAGCACAGGCACTTTTTTCTTTTTCTTACGAACTTCGGGGGCTGCCTGCCCCTCCTCGTAATGTTCAGTCACGTCTGCTGTTTCCTGTTGTAGCTTGCAGGTGTTTTGGTAGGTTTTGCCAATTTTGGTGTAGCTTGTGGCTTCACCACCGTCTTGTGAGATTTTGCCTACTTGGATTTCGGCAAGTCCTAAACTAATTAAACTCATGTTATTTGTGTTTAGTGGTTATACATTGTGAAATACAAACCTTAATTTGAGCCATAACCTGTGGCATTGCAGTTGCTTTTCTTCCAAAATGTCCTGCGCAACACAAGTGAAGCACCAGCCATTTTCGCAGTAGTGCTGTTGGAGCAATGAGTAAGCCAATTCTGCAAGGTGTTTCAGCCTGCTCATGTCCGCACTAACGGCTGGCACTCCAGCTTGTCCTGTGCAGTCGGTTATGTCGGGGACATAAATGTTTACGTTGGTAGTACCCTGCTGCGCGCTGCTGGCTTCATTGCTAAGGCTGCTTATAAGGCACACCTCGCAACTTGGTGGAGTTGCAAGCACAGGGCTGCTGGTTTTGCGAATGTAGCCCTTTAACTCCGTAGCCAGCTTGCTGCCACTTAACAGCACATATACAATATCGTCTTGTAGCGTGTTAAATTGCATGTCGCTGTTTGGTCGTAACATTATGTCGTCAACATTTATTGCCATGTGTTATTTGCTCATTGTAGTATTGTAAACTTGTGTTTTAAGCCGCTGCATAAGCCTCGGCACTTGCTCGTTAGCCCAGCGTTCTGCACTATCAAGTACATCTTTGTTAAGCGTTTCCACATAATGTGCATAGTGCATACCAGCCACAACTATAAGTGCATAGCCCTTATTTACTCGGCTGGCAAGCTCCACAGCCAGTGCTTCGCCCTCCAGTATGCCTTTTGTGCCATCGTTTGGCTCTACAGTTTTTTTCTTTTTGCCTTTGCCTGTGGTTGTAACGTATAGCTTGCTTTCCACTTTGGCTTCAAAGTTTTTGCTAATGATAGAGCCGTTTTTTACAAGCACATAGCCAATGGAGTTACGCAAATTACCAGTTATGTCGTTGTACGTGCCTTTTTCACGTGCCAACTTGACACACTGCTCGCCTATGTATTGAAGCACCTTTACGGTTGCCCTATGCACACGCGCTGCGTAATCGGCAAATGTGTTATGCACATCGCCCATGCTGAAATTAGCCTTAAATCCATAGTTTGGCATAGTGCTTATATTTTTTGAAACGCAAAACGCGCCCAGTTACCTGTACATCGCCAGCAGCGTTAATTACTCGCACCAGCGTATTGTCTTCAATAACAGGGCATGTGGCAGGCATAAATATTTCGCTGTTCCACCTAAAGGCAGTCGCACCAACGCCCGACACTTCGCTGCCTGCTGCGCTGGGTTCTTCCCTGCATTGTGAAACAAACAGCCACTCGGCAGGTGTGCTAACAAGGTCGCCCAACGCGTTCATCTGCTGGGTTGGTTGCTGCTCCACCTGCAAAGTGTCCGTATATTTAGTGCCGAGTGTAGCCATGTCTAAAATCTGTTTGAAGCGTTACCTAAAGTTATTACCGCGCTGGGCAAATACTCTTTAACTGGCAGGTTGTTTTCCACACACAGTTGCTTTATACGCTGCTCCAGCTTGTCATTGTAGCTTTGCGACCATTGGCTTTCCGTTTCACTGGCAAGCGACAGGTACTTAACAAGCACAAGTACTGCTGCAAGTGCAATGCTGCGCTTATTTTCGGGGCTGTATGTTCCGTCTGCCGCCAGCTCTACATGCTGGTTGCTGGCGGCATCAAGTAAAGCCTTTTCAAGCTCAAGCTCGTTGTCGGCACTTGCATATGGCTTAACTTCAATGTAAACTGCTTGTATATTAGTCATGGCTATACCTTTTAATGGTTACTCAATGCCGCGTACTTGGTAGTTTACAATTCCGTCAATTTCGGTAATGATAGGCAAAGCACGCCAGCTTGCCTGTGTGTACTCACCAGCCTTTTGACCAGTGCTTTCACCAACCTGCCACTTGGCTACGCGCATACCGTTGCCAGCGTCAACGTATTCAACATCCTTTTCGGGGATAATTGCGTTGTCCTCAAATGCAGGCTGCACCTCACCGATTTTGCCAGCAGGTTTAAGAACAATCATATTATCGTTATAAGGGTTGATAAGTGTTTGGCTGCGCTTACCGTCAACAGCAACAGCGTTGCGCTTGTTGATTTTGGTAAGTACAGGCAACTCAAATTGCTGGAGCATTGCGGTAAGCTCGGCAGGTGTTACAGCCTGTGCGCTCTTGTCATTACCCTTAATGGCTCTACGCACATTTGGGTTGTTGATAATATACGCATAAAGTGCAGGCGAAACGAGGATTTCACCAAAGGTAATGCCGTAGTTTTCAAATTCATACTTCAACTCGGCAAGTTCTTCAAAGGGGTTAATGCTTGCGGCATTTTCCTTAGTCCAAGCCTTTTGTGCTTTACGCTTGTTGCGTTCGGGCATGTTGTAGTCAATTTTGAAAGTGCGACCATCGGGGTTGTTGAGCTTTGGCGTAAACTGCGCAACACCACCGTTAGAAAGGGCTTGCAAAATAATGTGGTCAACAGTATCTTTGCAGCCCAAGTAGGCTTCCTGTACATCACCCATAAGGATTTTGTACACTTCGTTGAACTTTTGCTGGTCGGTGTAACGCTTGTTACTTGCTTCAAGCACAGTAAGCATTTTGCGCAACTTGTCAGCGGACATTGGGAAACGGTGACCCAAGCGAGGAATTTCCTCGTTAAAGGTTTTGAAGCCGTCAGTGGGTCTAAGTGGCGTTGCTGCGTCATTGCCGATTACGCTTGCCATAAAGCGCACCTTATAGCTTGCCATAATTGCTTCGGCGGTCAATCCCATTTGCGGCAAATTGTAGTCAAACCAGCGGTCAACATACAGCTGCTCAAAAAGGGTTTTGTTTTGCAACGTGCCTTTCTCAAAGAAAATGCGGAGCGTTGCCAAAAGGTCAACAGGTATGCTTGGCAAGCTCACTTTGCTAAAAATACTTTCCATATCTCGTTAAAGGCTTTGAGTGTAAATAACTTTTGTACCTTTAAGCATCGCACCGTCAAGTAGCGAAGCAGGCACAGGGGGAACTCTGCGAGCATAAATTTCGCCATTACCGCTATCGCGTGTAATGTCAATTACCGTATCGGCAAGCTCGTCTTTAATCTCAGCGTTAAGCCCCTCGCCAATGGCAAGGGCATTAGGCTGTGCAACCAGCTTAACGTTTGTGCTGTCTGCCACAACCTCAAACAGTGCATCACCTACAACAAGCCCCGAAATGGCTTTTGCAAGGGTGATTTCAACACCTGCTTCGGTTTTAGCCACAGCAGTGATTTTTGGGCAGTCAGCAAACGCTGCTGCAAGGTTTTTGGCTACAGTATCGCCAACTATGAAAAGGGGCTTGGCAAACTCATCGCCCTCAAGCGTCACCTTTTTTGCGTCAGTGCCGACAGCTACGACACGCGCACTCTTTATGAGTGTAGCGAGCCGCGTTGCTTCATCGGCATATACCAGCGTGCCGAATGGCACAACGGCTCCAGCCGCAAGGTTGGTTTGCTCGGGGTTGAGCGTAAAGCCGCCTGTTACCTTTACAGGTGGCATGGTGTAACACGGACGGTCGCCACCATAGTTTGTGAATTTACGCTTCATCGCTTGTTTTGTTTAATGGTTAATAAAATACTACATACCGAACTGCTTTAGCATTGCATCGGCTAAATCGCTTTCCGCTTTGTCCTTTGCTTCCTGCTGCACATTTGGGTCTGCTGGCTTTAAGCCACGGTCAACAAGGCTTTGCTTGTACTTGCCCAAATACTCGCTAACATTTGCATCGGCAGGAACAGTTACAAACTCCATGTCCTTTTCGGTAAGCCCAAGCTGCTTCATTGCTGCTGCAATGGTGGCTGTGCGCTCACCCTGCTGCACCTGCTGCTGCAACTTGGTAATGGTTTCGGTTTGTGTACGGATTGCTTCGCCATATTTGGCTTCTACTGCTGCAATGGCTTTAGCTACAACATCGTCCTCATTCGGTTTCGGCTGTTGTTGCTGCTGCTGTTGCTGCTGGTCGGCAGGCTTTTTTTTGGCGTTTACCCATCGTGTTGCTTCGCCCTGCATTGCTTTTAATACAGGCAAATAAAGATTTGCTCGCGCTTCAACGTCTGCTTCCGCTGCGTCATCTGCCAGCCCATTGCTTGCAACCTCTGCAATTTGCTGGATTGATTCCGCTGACAGCCCCATGTCTTTGCATTTGGCGGTCAATTTTTCAAGTAGTGTTTTGTGCATAATGCTATACGGTTTTGTATTAATCGTTGCAAAGATAATGCAATTATGCAATGCAGTGAAATATAGACACGCACAATTTTTGAAAGTAATTGTTAATCAGTTTTTAATCGTTGTGGAAAATAAAGTTAAATATAGCACTTTTTCTTGTTATTTGTTTTCTATATTAAAAATAAGGGATTAGATTTGCAGTGTACAAAAGCGTTAATGATAGACACGCTAAAAACAGGTAACAATTAAAACAAAAAATAAGTATTATGGAAGTTTACGTTTACACCCACAACTGCATTACAAATGGCGAACTTGATTACAGTATTTCACAAGTATTTGCCAGCAAGGAACAGGCAAAAGAAATGGCAAAAAAAGAACTTTGCGCACAGTTTGGCGCATGGAAAGCCGAAGCCCCTGTAAAGCGTTTTAGGAAACTTACTGGTTATGTGGCTTTACAACTTGAGCGCGATTTTGAACAACTTGAGAAACACGTAGTTCACACTTTTATACTTGAAGCAAGAGAATTAAAGTAATAATAATAATAACACGGCTGGGGGTGACGCCCCAGCCACAAAACAAAAGCAATATGGATAATACAACTAACAACATTAGCAGCTGGCTTGGTGAGTATGGCTGCATTGTAATTAAGCAGTATGGCGCACAAGCATATTTAGATGCAGTGCGTACTATGGTAAACAACGCAATGAACGCACATGGTATGCCGCAGACCGCTGCACAGGTAGCCATTTCACGCGCTGAAGCATTAGTAACATGTTTAACCAAATAGGTGATTATATTGAGCCATGCGTTCCTGTAGCAATGCACACAGGTTGCTTAAAGTGCGCACGCTGCGCTGCACCAGTTGAAATGCGTAGGCAATTTGCAAAGTGCATAACAAGCACTGCAACCAGTTCACCAATTTGCACTGCAAATATCACCGCAAGCAGCACACCAAGCAGCACACCAAGCAGCACACCAAGCAGTTCCGCAATGGTTGCGGAACAAGCTGCGGACAATCAATTAATATATTAATATTATATTATTATTAATAATTAAATAAATTATTATATAAATATATTAATACACATATAAACACAATTTTTTGCGTTTTTGCGCATAAAAACCATACAATTACAAGCTAAAACATAACATTGTAATGCGCGTTTAACAACAAATTTTTCACCTACTTAAAACACATATAGGAATATGATAGAACAAATAACCACACGTAAACAAATGGCTGCACTTGAAGCAGCCGTAAAAGCAGCTTCGCAAAAAGCATTGCAGCTAAAAGACACCGATGATAATGGCACATGCAATTTTGATGCCTGCATAATTAAAATTAAAATACCAAAACGCTTGCGCGATGCCAGTAGCCTTAAACTTAGCCAATGCAGTTATGGCGTATTTCGCGGCTGGTATTTTATAGATGACCTGCCATTGTACGGACAAGCAAACTTGCGTACAAGCATGGCGGAAGCTGCTGCCGATAGCCTGTGTGCAGCTGGCTATAATGCACACGTTTACTACGCTATGGACTAATCGTTTTTTAATCGTTTAGCAGTGCAAGATTAAAAAGGATTAAATATTTAATTTTTCCGCTTAAATGTTTGTGTAGTTAAAAATATAGGAGTAGATTTGCAATAGTTAAGCGTGCAACATAGACACGCAATGTTAAACAAATAAAACTTTAGCAATATGGAAACAACCCTCGCAACAAACATTACATTTGCACAGCTTATTAAAGCAATGCGCATGGAAACAAAGGCTTTAGCTGAAAGCACATACGCTTACACTGACCTGCTGGAAGATATACAGCTGTTGGCAGAACACTGCATGGGAAAACACAGTACAGCAGTACGCCTGCGCATTTACTGGGGTGTGCGTAAAAACGGAACAGTGTTTTGTCACAACACGGTGCAGATAGCAAAGTGGGCAGCAACACAGGAACTGGAAAACGAAGCACCTCAATGCTACCGATTAACCTGTGAAAACGGTATGTTTACAATAACAAAATTACAATAATATCAACCAGCTGGGGGCTGGCAACGGCTCCCAGCATAAAACATTAAGCAATATGGCAACTAAAATGAAACAACAAACAATTAACAAACTGGACAAAGTACTTGAAGGCATTGGCAAGCTATATGATATGCTTGATAAAATTAGCCTACAGCAAGACGCTGACGAAAATGCAAACGAAAGCCTGCATATCGCAAAAGTAAATTTGGAAGAAGCACAGCGCGAAATTGAGGAAATGATAATGCGAGAAGAATACAAATATTAAAAAATACTACTATGGCAACAAATAGCATTAACAACAATGGTTGCAGCACCTGCGCAAATGGTAGCGAGAACTACACACGTTATACAGCCTGCAACCGCAAAAAGTATTATCAGTACGATTACCGCACACCAGCTGGCGAGTTGTTCAGCTGTGTAGCACCCACGCTGGAGCAGTGCCGCGCAAAGCGCGACCTGTGGCTGGGCAAGTTGGCAAACGCATAACCCCAGCAGCTATGGAAACAAAGGTTTGTAAAAAGTGTGGACGCGAGCTTCCAGTTAGCCAGTTCTACCGCGCCAGTAATACCAGCGATGGCTACCAGTGCAACTGCAAAGCGTGCCGCAAAGCATACCTGCAAGCACGCCGACAGGGCATAAACGAAACCACATCACCCATTAAAGGCTCGCCCGACAGTCCACTGGGCGCATACACGCCGCGCGAGCTTATGGACGAGCTAAAGCGTAGAGGCTACCACGGCGAGCTGCGCTTCCTGCATACAATTAAACTCTAAACAACATAAAGCAATATGGAAACAACAAACACCACCCACAACCGCCGTGCCAGCGTACAGGCACTGAAGCCCATTGCATATCGTGCATCACAGGGCATAAGTTTCACACCCGAAGAACGAGGGGAGCAGCACCTTGACGATTGCGAACGCGCCCTGCGTGCGTACCTCGCCCAAATACCCGAGGAAATGCACGCCACGTTTGAAGCCAAATACGTGCAGCTGTACGGTCAATGGCTGAGCGCAATGAGCCGCTGCATTAGCCCAATGATTACAGGCGGCTCCAATTTCCCTACACAGCGCGCACAAAAGCTGAACGGCTATGCCGACAACGCACTAAAGCGCATGACCCTGTGGGTAGAAAAGTTTATTAAACGCTGCAACCGCAAGCAACGGCTTACAGGCTGGGCTGAAATTGAACGCCTACAGGAAAAGGTGGACACGCTTACTGGCTGGCAGGAAACAATGAAAGCTGCCAACAAAATTGTGCGTAGCAAAAAGCTCAGCGAAGAAGAACAAATTGACGAGCTTGTAGCACTTGGCTTTAACGAGCAGCAGGCTTCAACAATACTAAAGCCAACGGAACGCTGGCAAAGCGTAGGCTTCCCAACCTACCAGCTGCAAAACAACCTTGCAAAAATTAAGGATACACAGGCACGCATTGCACGCCTTACGCGCATGGCTGAAAGCAGCGACCGTGAAGTAGAAGTAGAGGGCGTGCTGGTACAGGTATGCAACAGCGAGGAACGCCTGCGCCTGTGCTACAATGGCAAGCCCGACAGCTGCACCATTACACTGCTTAAACAAAACGGCTTTAGGTGGTCGCCATTGCATAAGGCATGGCAACGCCAGCTTACCGAAATGGCAATATGCTCGGCTGCGCATGTGCTTACAGGCGGCACAGCCGATTTTGAAACCGAAAGGGCTGTACGCTACAAAATAAAGGGCATTGACAATAACAACAATAACGAACAATGATAAAAAGAAGTAACGAGGAAATCCAGCAGTTAGCAACGCTGCTGCTGGAAACCCTGCAAGCACCAGTATTGCGCACGCCTGCAAAACAGGCTGTGCAAGCTGGTTTGCAGCAGGCATGGAAATGCGTGTGTGCACAGCATACGGACTATAGTGAAATAGAAAAGAACCTGCCAGCACCAAAATTCACAGTACAAGCACGCGCCATTGCTGTAATGGCTGTGGACTGGCTTAACGGTGAGGAAACCGACTGGCAGCGTTTTGTGGATAACCTATTAAAAGCACCTGCAAAATGAAAGTGTACATTAGCTTGCCAATAACTGGCTTTGACATTGAACAGGTAGATGCGCGCTGCACATTTGCAGTAGGCGTGCTTAAAACCAAAGGGCATGAAGCTGTAAACCCACTTGATGTGTGTGGAGCTTGTGGCGATGAGCTGGACTACATAGGCTGCATCGCAAATGACATTAACGCATTGCTGCGCTGTGATGCGGTTGTTATGCTTGACGGCTGGGAAAACAGCAAAGGCTGCCAGCTTGAACGCTCGGCTGCACAAATATACGGTTTGCAGGTGTTTGATAGCTTGGATAAAGTACCCGAAAATGCAGCCATGTGGCATGTACTTGAAAAGGAGGTATGTGATGAAAAGCAAATACGTGCCAATACAATTGCATTTTGATTTTGGCGTAACACAGGAACAGGCTTGTATAATGTGCCATTTGAGCGCAAACTGTGAAATGTGCTGCGTAAAATGCCAAGCACAGGGCAAAGAATGCAGCAATGCTATGCAAGCATGTTCGCAAGTTGACCTTGACAAACAAGGAGCAAGATGGGACACATGGATGTATAATGTAGCAGTGCATTTCCCCGAGTTAAAAAAGTACATACCTAAGAAGTATAAACAGCAAGTGGATATGGCATTACAAAAACACAACATAATAATGAATAAGTATAAATAACATGACACGCAAAGCAGAAAAAGGCACTGGAAATGCAGTGCTGGTAACATTGAAAAAGCCGTATGCAGGGCAAACGCTATGGCTTTTTGGCGGCAAAGCTGCCATATATGACTATTTGCCCAGCAGCGTTGTTGGCATTGCCAAAACAACGCTGCAAAGCCATGTAAATTTAATGCTGCCATACGAAAACAGCCTTTGCACCATACGGCGCATTACGCTGTATCGCAAAAGGCAAACAACCCACAAAACTAAGGAATTATGATAGGAGCAATAATAGGCGATTATGTTGGCAGCGCATACGAATTTGCGCCAACAAAGCGATACAATTTCAAACTTGTAACACCTGCCAGTAGCATTACCGATGATAGCATTATTTCGCTGGCTGTAGCCGATGCGCTATTGCAGCCCGAATGCGACTATAAGGAGCGTATGTTGTATTATGGCAGGAAATACCCAAACCCAGTAGGCGGCTATGGCAACAGCTTCAAATGCTGGCTTGAAAGCAGCAACCCACAGCCATATAACAGTTATGGCAATGGCTCGGCAATGCGTGTATCTGCAATTGGCTGGGCGTTTAGCAGCCTTGAAACAGCGCAAATAGAAGCGCAAAACTGCGCAGATGTAACACACAGCCATATTGAGGGCGTGCGCGGTGCTATAGCCACAGCTACAGCAGTGTGGTTGGCTCGCAAAGGCTATAACAAAGTAACAATTATGGACGAGGTGGAAAAGCTGGGCTACAAACTTGATTTTTCAATAATAAACATAAAGCCCAGCTATACCTTTAGCGAAACGTGCCAGCTTACTGTGCCAGCAGCCATACGCTGCTTTTTGGAAAGCACCGACTATTTGGACTGCATACGCATGGCTGTTTCGCTTGGGGGTGATGCCGATACACTTGCCTGCATAGCTGGTGGCATTGCCGAAGCATACTATGGTAAAAGGTATGTAAATAAGCGTTTGGCAAAGCGTGCGCTGGCAACACTGCCTGCCGACTTGCTGGGCGTTTACAGGCAATTTAAGGCACGTTTTATTGACAATCAACACACAGCTCGCCAATAGCAATAAAACGCTTTTACACGCGAAATAAATCGGCAAATTTGCTGCGTTGCAGTAGGTTTGCCGTCATTGCTTTTGCACGTTTGTGAATTTTGCTTATCTTTGCACCTGCATTGCTGCGTTACGTTGCAGTGCAAACATATAGTAGCCATAGCAGCCGAAATCACCACCTCGTACTCACAACTGGCTATTAGCATACAATGGCACTCTGCGACACACAACGCGGAGCTTTTGCCGTTTGTATGCTGGTTTGTGGTGAACCTCGGCTGCTCGGCATTGCTCCGCGCTTTTGCTGTGTTGGCATGTGGTGGTGCTGGTGCAAAGGTAGTAACACAGCACTAAAACAATATGGAAATGAAACGTAAATTTTTGAAAGTAGCAGCAGTTGCCTGTTTGTTTTTATGCTCCTGTGCAAATTCGCAAGAACGTAAAGCACAGGCACTTATTGAGGAATACATGCAAAACAACCTTAATGACCCTGCCAGTTTTGAACTTGTAGAGTATGGTAATTTAGCGAACCGTACACCAATGGAACGCGCATTTGTGCTTATAACAAATGAGTGCATAAAAAAACACAAAAGCGATAGCATTGATGTGTATTTACAGCGTTTTAAGGATAACTACACAAAGCAGGGCAAAGACCCTTATGAAGTTATTGGCAAGGAAATGTCGTGTAAATACAGGGCTAATAATGCTTATGGTGCAAAAATTCTAAATGAGCAAACATTTGTATTTGACCCACAGCTTAATGAAATAGTAAACGTTGAATAGTATGCAACAGTGGGAACTAAAAGCCATGCAAAAGCGCACACAATATATGCACAAAATGCTGGCAAATGGTTATATCTTTGTTAGCGTTAATGAACTTGAAACATACAGGCAGGTACTAAGCAAAGTAACGTTTAACCGCTTGCTAACTGCTGTGTTAAATGGCGAAACACAAGTGGCGATAAAGCCAAAAGAACATGCTGCACTGTTTGATAAACTACAAGAATATAATAAGCAGTGCCAATTGCTTTCACGCACAGCACAGCTAAATGATAGGGGTATTGAGCTGGAACGGTATGGCGATATAACAGCAGCAATACAGGTATATGAGCAAAACATTGAGCTTGGTTTTCCTGCACATCACGCTTTTAGGCGTTTACTTGTGTTGTACCGTAAACAAAAAGACTATGCTAACGAGCTTCGTGTTTGCAGGCGTGCTTGCCGCGTATTTCCAAAGGAACAAAGTTATAAGGATAGGTATGAAAAAGTAAAGGTACTGCTTGCAAAGGCTAAAGCCAGCGGTAAATAAAACAATCGCTTCCAAAAATTTGCACCCACTTGCAGCCACAAAGCGACAGAAAAGCAGTAACTTTGTGGCTGTAATAACTTTTAAGCAATATGGATAAACGCGAATTTCACACAAAGCAATGCCGCTACTACAAAGGCGAGCCGCAAAACCCATACCAGCGCACTGACGCAAAGTTTATTTTGTGGGAGCTGGAACGGCACTGGGTAGAGCTGGAAGCCAAAAGCAACACACAGCTGCTGTTTTCGTATGTAGCCGAGTATAACGCTGCTGGGCTGGGGCAGTATGCCTCCAACAATAAAACACCGCTGCGCCTGCGTGCGCTGCTGCTTAACCGCTTTTATGCACAAAGCGGACACATACCATACGGGGCTACTGAATTTAAGCAGTGGTTTGAAAAATACTATTAAGCAAAATGGCTGCTGGCGCAAACCAGTAGCCATTTATGCTACAGGGCGTGTCCTATTACCTCCACATCAACGTACCACGTGCCACCTGTAAACTCCATTTTGGTGATGCGCAATTTAGTTTGCAGCTGCAACAGTATTTCAGCTTCATATCCAAACGAGCTTTGGGCTGTTAATCCGTCCCACGCTGCGCTGCACGTACCATTACCAAAGGCACTGAACGGCTCCAAATAGAAGCATTTTGTACCTTTGGGCATATAAATGTTGTAGATAATAGGCTTGCTGGAAAAGCCTGCACCCTTGCTGTCGCCCATACTTTTAGGCGCACCGTCTTTGCCAACTGCGCCTATCCATTGCCGTGCTGTTAGGCTGGTTCGGTGGTCGCTATCCATATAGCCCTCCACAGCCTTGCGGTACTCGGTGGAACTGCGTATGGCTTCCAAATATTCGGGCGTACCTTTTGCCAGCTTGCGCTTTTTAAGCTCTGCCTGCAATGCCTTTTCAATACGTTTTTCTTCTACCGCCAGTGCCTTAAGCTCGCTTTTGGTAAGCACCTCCACCAGTTTGTCGGTAGCCAGTGCCTGCATATCCTTTACGCTCATTGCAGACACATACGACAGGTCAATGCCAAACGTGTGCTGGAATATGTTGTAATACTCGCCACGCTGTGTCCACATATCAATCGGCATACGTGCCTTATCCATTGCGCTTTTTAGGTGTGGCACTTTTGCCTGTGCTTCTGCCAGTTTTTTTGCATCACCTATGTAGGTAAAGCCACGCAAAGGCTCGTTTATCGGGCAATATGTGTGCGTGTAGTAGTACAGGGCTTCCTTTTCCTCGTCAGTAAGCGTGCGCCACACACTACCAAAATAGGAACGTATAGCCTTGTCGGCTTCGGCTGGGCTTGATGCCCACAGGGCTGCGTCCTTGCGCTGCTGGGTTAGGTCGGCTGCGTTGAAGTCAAACGCACCGACTGCGCCATTGCTTTTAACCCTGCTTTTCTCCAGCCGCTGTATTTCCTTTTGGGCTTCTGCCAGCTTTGCCTTTATGGCTGGCTCGTCAATTACAGTGGCTTTGGTTAGGGCTTGCAGCTCTGCCTGTATGCCTTGCAGCTTTTTGCTTTTACTGGCAAAGGTTACAGCCGCGTTTATATCGGCTTCCAGTGGTTGCAGGATAATTTTGTTTTCCACCTCCACCAGCTTTTTCTTAAATGCAGCCTGTGCTTCCTGCCACGTGCTGTGAGCCTTTTTGTCCTCTACGTACTTGATTTCAAAATCCAGCTTTTTCTTAAGCCAGTGCCATTTGTCGGGCTGGGTATAATGCCAGTCGGCTTGCCACTGAGCCAGTTTACCCTGCACAGCGTTATACAGGCTGTCCAGTGCAGGTTTGCCGTGCTGCATATAAATTGCTACAGGGTCGTCCAACAGGTCGCCATAAGCAGCTTTAAGGGCTTTCTTGGCTTCGTTTATTTCCTTTGCCAGCTCCTTTGTAGCAACTTGTATTTCGCTGGCTGTACCGCTGGATACGACACTTTCCAAATAGCTTGTATCAACACCTGCGCCAGTCCACTTTGAAGCAGCCTTGCGCACATTGTCAGCCACCTTAACGGCTTTGTTGTAGGCACGCACATCGGCTTTAGCCTGCTGCATACCCTGCGCCACCTTTTGCACCTGTGCGCTTCCGTCCTCCACAAGCTCCAGCGTGTAGTGGGTTACTTTGGTTGCCTTGCCGCCCTGCACAATGGTTTTAACCTCGTTGCTTACCACCTTGAATTTTGTGTTAGGCAGCAGCAGTGCTGTGGGCTGCTCGTCCAGCAGCATTTGCGCATACCTGCTTCCCTTTGGTAATTTCAGCACAGCAACTGCGCCCTCGCTTTCGCCCACAACGCCATTTTTAAGCGCACTGGCGAGCGTTTCGCTGTAATTCGCACCAACATACCGCCCACCATTGAAAACGGCTTTATCGCCGCTTAAAATGGCTGACAGGTCGCTTTTGCCAAGTGCCGTTACAAACGTGCCGTCTGCCTTGCTGGCAAACCGTGCCTGTGTGGCTATCTTTTCCAGCTCTGCCAGCTGCGCTTCGCTGGTGTAGCCCAGCAGCCCATTAGAGCCGTACTGTGCCTGCTGTAGCACGGACTGCATAAAGGCTTCGTCCTCCAGCTGGGCAAACGAGCCAAAGGGCATATCGCCCTGCTTGCCGCCTGTAAGCAGGGGCATATCGGCAGGTTCAACAAAATTGCTGGCTTGCTTAAAATCATCAACCAGCACGCTTTGCACCTTGCTGTACCTGTCAATGTCGATTTCGCCTTTTTGCAATACCTTTCCCCATGTGTCAAGCCCAGCTTCGTTTTTAATGCTTTGCACCCAGTTGCCTTTGCCAGTGGTTTTGTTGTAGTTGTCCTGCAAGAAATATGGCAGGCTTGCCCAGCCGTCCGCTTCGCGCTTTTCGGTTATCCTGTCCTTATTGTTTTCCACCCACTGCATAAACTGCTTATTGGGCTGCTCAACAACACCAGCAGGGGCAAAGCCGCTGGTGTCCTCGCCACGCATAATTTGGTCGGTAAGTTGGAAAAGTTCGTCCTCGGTGCAAAGCAATGGCACGCAGTAGCAGTAGCAATGAGGATGCCAGCCCTTGAACATAAAGCCCTTTGGGTATTCGCCTTTGCCGCTGGTGTCGTTTTCGCTGGCAGCCGAAAGCTCGTTGCAAATATCATCGCAGGGGTGGTTTTTGCTTAACACCACACGGAAGCCGCGCACAAACTCCATTGTTTTCCACCTTTCGCAGTCGGCAGCTCGGTATGCCATATTGGTTTCAGTGCGTGCCAAGCGCATAGCGTTTTTGTAGCTGGAGCGGTAAACGCCACGCCCAAAGTGGTAGTTGTTTGGGTTATCATCAGCCCAGTAAAAGCTGTCGGTGGCTTTATCATAGTGCCTGCGCTTCCATTTTCGCCCATATACAGGGTTGCCGTCCTTGTCAACTTTGCCCTGCATTACAGGGTTTCCGTCTTTGTCAAGCACTGGCTTGCCCTTTTCATCAAGCACTGGCTCCTGCACACGGTAACGGAAACGCCTAAACAGCATGTCGGGTTCTTGCAGGTATTGGCGCACCTTGCGGCTTAAATCGCCAGCATCAACACCTTGCCCAAGCGACAAATCAATGGCTACTTCCATGTCCTGCTTGGTGTTGCCAGTTATAGCCCATACACGCTGCGAAAGGTTCATGCCCTGTTCCTTGCGCGCAAAAAACTGGTTCATTGCTTCCTTGTTGCGTGCAAAGTATTTGGCAAAGTGCTTATCTTCCATTGCACCCTTGCCAAACAAACCAGTTATCAAGCCGTCCATGTCGGCATTGCTGTAATACCACTCCTGCGTAATGTTATTGCGTATAGACTGGTAAATTTCGCTGTACATTAGCCTAAATGTTGCCTGCACCTTTTGCGACACTTCGGGGTAATCGGCAAAGGCGAAAGGCTTGCCGTCTTGCAGCTCCAGCCCCTCGCACATCTCCACAATTTCGCCAATGCGCTGCTCCATAATGTTGCGCACCTTTGTTGCATAGGTTTGACACCGTATGCCCAGCTTTGTATTTATAGCTTTCCAGTCTATAGCCATAACCGTTTTATTTTATAATAGTATGCAAGCAACAAAAAAGGTTTTACTGGTAGTTAAACACGCTGTTTTTAGCCATTTCAGCCTCTTTTTCGTCTTTAGCCAACTGTTCCTTTTCAATGCGCTTTTTCTCGCGTTCCTTGTCGCGCACAAGTGGGTTAAGTTCAACAAACGTTTCCTCGCTAATGCCGCCAGCGTTCTTAACTTTAATGGCATTTGTAATGGCTTCGGCAATGTCCTCTCCAAACGGCTCTTGGTACTGGTGCTCAACAAGCAGGCGGTCAACCTCAGCTGCAAGTTCAATGCAGGTTACTTTTGCCAGTATTGCCTTTGTAAGGTTGGCAATGCGCACCAACATTTCATCATGCACTTCCTTGCGCATGTCGGCTTTAATGTTGGCAAGCACCATCATTTGTTTGAGGGCTTTTGCACTTACGTTGGTGAGCTTGCTCATAACATCAAAATCAATGTTGGGTGTAAACGTGTCGCGGAAAATGTGCTTTTCGTTGTCCTCGCTTTCCTGTTTCTTTAGCTCGCTGGCAGTATCGGGTGTTAAGTAGCGCAAATCGCCCTTTTCGCTAAGCACATACAGTTTGTTTTCCGTGTCCTTGTCGGGCAAACCTTGCACCACATCGGCAGTTGCAACCAAAGCAGGGTCAGCCATGTAGTCGTTTACATCGGCTGTGCGGCTTTTAATGTACTCTTGGCGTGCTATAAGCTCATTTGCGCCAGCCCATTCTACTTCCTGTTCAAACAGTATTACAGGCTTTTTGCCGCAATAATTAACCTCACGCACCACTTCCCAGCCAATACCGCCAGCCTTGCAGCGATAAATGAAATCATCGGTATAAATGTCAACGCACTGCACGCTGCGGCTTCCGCGTTCGCGTATTTGGTAGCCACGTGCAAAGTAAACCAGCCTGTCATACTGGTCTTTTATGTAATACAGCGTGTCGCCAAGCGAAGCTGCCAGCACCTTTATAAGGCAGTCAGCCTTGCCCTCTTTGTTTTGGTAGCAGTGGAACAGCAGCGCACTTTTGGTTTCAGCACCTGCAAGACGCTTTGCTTGGCGTATGCGTGCATTAAAGTGCGTGTGTTTTATAAAATCCGTAAATGCTTGGTACGCCTTATCCGTGCCATTGCTGTTTTGCAACCACTGTACAGGCTTGCCGTAAATGAATACAACAGCCATTTCATTTATGTAGCGTGCATAGTCCAGCGGCAATTTCCACCGCTTAACCCAGCCTGTAAAGTTGCCGTTTTCATCATAGGTAGCCTTGTCGGGGCGTTCCATAATGTCGTGCTTGTGCAGCTGGTACTCCTTTATGGCTGCAAGCTGTTTAGGCAGGTCGTTTTGCATCATGGCAAGCGCGCCTGTTATGTTGCCTGCAAGCACCATTTCCTCAAACTGCTGCTGGTAGCCAAAAGCAGTTTTTACTTTGCTAAATAGTGATTCAAAAATGTTGAACATAGCTTGTAATTTTTACTGGTTTTACAATATGCCGCCGAAACGCGCCTTGCTCATGCCCTTTGGCAGTGTTATATCTTTCAATAGTAGGTAATCAATGGCATAGCACAGTATGTCCACAAACTCATCATGTGTTTGTGTTGGGAAGCCTGCCACCTCTTCCATAAAATCATCAACCCAATCACCATCTACAAGCACCACGCGCCCACACTCTATTTTCGGGCTGCATGTGGAAAGGCGTGTTGCCTTGCTATCTTTTGGCGTTGGTGTTTCCGTTACATTTAAGTCGGTACTCCTGCGTAGCTGCTGCACAACGCTTATGCCGTTTGCCTTTGGCTCAATACGCAATGTGCTGCCACGCTTGGTATATCCCCATGTGTTGCAGTACTCGGGCAAAAACGCCAGCAGGTCGGGGAACGTTTTCCACACCTTTTGTGCATGGTAAACAAAAAGCTGCTGCCCAATTTTGCATGCTGCCAATATGCCGCTGGGGTCATTGTCGCCATGCTTTTCATCGTAGGCTGTATCAAGGAAAAAGTGCATTGTTGCGCCACCACGCATCGCTTCAAACTGCGCACGGCTAATATGCTGAAACCAGCTTTTTTGCACAATGTTGCCGCTGGCACTGGCTGGTGTCTGCTCATATTGCCCAGCATAAGCCCTGCTGCCTAAGTCCACCCTTGCTTCCGCAAGAACATCTCCGTCAAGCCGCACAGGGTCAAGCAGCCCATTTACATAATTGGCTTTTAGCTCGGCTGGTTTTACTTGGTCGCTCAACTCGGCTGGCAGGCAAATGTGCTTTATCTTGTCGCCCTTGCGCTTTAGCAGGTAGCCTGTAACATCTTCCTCATGCAGCCGTTGCATAATGGTTATTGTAGGCGTGTTTTTCTTGTTTACCTTACGTGTACTAAGCGTTTTCGTAAACTCAACAGCCTGCAAGCGCAACGGCTCGCTGTCAGCCTGCTTTGGGCTTTGAGGGTCGTCATTAAGTATTATATGCGCATGTTTACCTGTAACAGCACTGCCAGTGGAAGTAACGTAACGCTCGCCGCCAGCGGTGTTTCCATAATAACCTTTGCCCGACTTGTCGCGCCTTATCATTATTTCGGGGAATAGACGCCTGTAACGCTCACTTGTTATTATGTCCTTGCTCTTTTGCGCTTGGTCTAATGACACATCGCTGCTGTAGGAGCTGGAAATAACGCGCAAACTTGGGTCTTGCGTCCACAACCATGCAGGGAACATAATGGTTACAATGGTGCTTTTGGTAGTTCCTGGCGGTATGTTGATAATTATGTCGTATGGCTTTGGCAAACGGTTTACAATGTAATATGCCAGCTTCTGCAGCTCCTCGCACAGGTACGGTATGTGCCAGTTAAACACTGGTTCTTCGGGTATAATAACCGACCAAAACGTTTCCACAAAACAGTAGAAACGCTTCCTGCACATTAGAGCCTGCACCTTGTCAAGCAGCTCATTTGTGGGTTGTATTATTGCACCCTTTGCCATAGTATTACTGCATTTCCTTTTTGTCGCGCTTTGCCGCTATAGCATAAAGTGTTTCAAGCTCTTGTTCGCTTAACTCGTTAAGGTCAACGCCCTGCGTATTTGCCAGCAGGGGAGAGCCGTCCTTGCCTGTAAGTTCGCTGCGTTCGGGTGCATAAATACCCAGCAGCTTGCGCCTTTCTGCAAGCTGTTGCCGTATTTCAGCAATGTATGCCACGTTGCCACAGCCGCGCTTTTTTGCCTGTTGCTGTTCCGCATATATAACCTTGCTGCTTTCCTGCTGCTGGCTGCCGTTGTCGCCGCTGCGCTTTGCTACAGGTATGGCTTTTTGCTTTTGCCAGCCCTCGGTGTAATCTTCCTTGCTTTTTTCCCATGCTTCCCAAAGCTCCATAATGCAGTCATCAATGCGTGCCAGCTCCAGCGTTACAAGCTGGTCTATGTTGTCAAGCCTGTACTCGCGCCACTCCTGTATTAGTAACTTTTTGTCCTGCTGTATTAGGTTGGGGCTTGGCAGCTTTGGCAATTGCAGCCGTGCCTGTACCTCTTGGCATATTTTGCGCACGCTGTAGCCTTTTTTGTACAGCTCTGCCACTATTTCAAGCCGTGCAATACGTTTTTGGCGTTGCTTTTGGTTCTGCCTGTTATTTAGTTCTTTTGTTTCCATTGTAACTTTTGCGTTTTTGCCTGTGGCGTTGTTCGTTTTTATGCTTTATCCTGTGCTTGTTAAGCATGTTGCTAACATAATGCTCTGCACAGCCTGTTTCATCGTCAAGCATAAGCTCATCGGGTGTTGGTAGTGTATAGTTGCCGTGATGTTTCATAGCCCACATGTTATTAATTGTTGTGCAAAAGGTAAACTCTCAATCCATTGGCAAAACTGCTGCCACTGCGGTAGCCTATGGTGTTTGCGCTGGTGGTATATCCTGCGCAAGCACTGGTAGCTGTACACATCTATAGCGGTTTGCGCCTTGCCCATAGGCATTGCGCTTTTAGCCTGCACAAGCTGCTCGCCTGTCAAGCCCTTGCAGTCTATGTGCATGGTACTTTCGCAGGATAGCCGCTCGCGCCCAGCCCTGTATGTTTCCATTTCTCGCCACCAGTAAATAGGTGCTGTTATTTCAACCCATACCAAAATGCCGCGTATGGCTTTGGCGTGTTCATCGCCAGCCTTTACAAGCCGCTGCGCAAGCTCCAAATCGGCATTAGCAACAAATGTTACTTTATGCTCGTTTATTGTATAGCCGCCTTGCACTGCTTGGCAGTCATTTATGCCTGTAAAACACACATTGCTGTTAGGCTTGCTCCTTTTGGGCAAACGCATTGCCAGCAGTGAGGGGAATATGCCGCTTATTTCAAGTGCCGTTATCTTCATCTTACCAGTGTTATTAAAGCACCAGCAGCCGCGCCCAGCACACCGCCTGCAACCGTTGCCAGTAGGTCAAGTAAATCAAAAAATGTAAAGTTCCAGCTGTGGTAAAGCGTATCCTTTACCTCTGCCGCCACACCAGCAGCACCGCCACACAGCACGCCACAGGTAAATGCTGCCCAGTAGCCACTGCTTCCAAAGGCTATGCCAAGAACCAGCGCACCGATAACGGCTGCAATAGTGCCGCAAATGAAGTGTAATACTTTGTCGTTCACTTTCATTGTTATAGTTGGTTTACAATGTTCATAAATTCAGCTCTAACTGCGCTGTCGGTTTGGAACATGCCAGTTAAGTAGCTGCTTACCATTTCGCCTTTTTTACGCGCGCCACGCATGGTCTTACACAGGTGTTCACCACGCATAACCAAAGCAATGCCCAGCGGTGGATATTCACCGTCAAGTGCCTGCGCCAGCATTTCCACAACCTCATGCGTAAGCCGTTCCTGCACCTGCAATTTTGCCGCACAGTAATCAACAACTCGCCCAATTTTAGAAATACCAAGTATCTTGCCCTTTGGGTGTGGCAGGTAGGCAAAGTAATACTTGCCAAAAAATGGCATCATGTGGTGTTCACAGCAACTGTAAAAGTCGCCTGTATCAACCACCATGCTGTCATATACAATACCGTCCTCGCCATTTGGGAACGTTGTTATCTTTGGCTTTTGGGCTGGGTCGTAGCCCCTGTATATTTCGCCAAGCATACGTGCAACGCGCTGGGGCGTTTCCTTAAGCCCAGTGCGCTGTGCGTTTTCGCCTATAAGCCCCAGCAGTTCCTCAACCAGCTGGGCTATTCGTTGCTCTCTTTGTCCTTTTTCCATTTGTCGTATGTTTTGCAAAGCGTTTGCAGCGTGTACTGGTTCATAGGCACACGGAAGCAACCAGCATAAACCACGCCTGCAAACGCTGTTTTGAATAACTTCCAAAACAAATGCCTATAGCTCATCTTGGGTGTACGCATTGCTGTGGCTGGTATATACGGCAATGTTGCCCTCGCTTTCTTGCACCTTGCATTTGTAGCACTGGGGGATTTTGTTTACCACCCAGCGTGCAATGTTTTCAGCAGTAGGGTTAAAGCCAAGCACCTCGTTAAGGTTGCTGTGGTCTAACTTGCCGTGAATGGTGTTCTTTATGTGCTTGAAGTCGCACACCATGCCATCGGCATTTAGCCTTTTTGCCTTGCAATACACTGTTATTATCCAGTTATGCCCATGCAAATTACCACAGGGGCTGTTGTAGCTTAATTGCAGCCTGTGGCACGCTGCAATCTCCATTCGCTTTTGTACGTAATACATAGTTATTCAATGCCTATAAATTTATGCCACTGCATACCAAGCCGCCACTCGGGGTGTTGCGAAACCAGCGTAATGCAGTATGCTATGTTATCTTTATTTGGGTTATCCATGTCAAAGCAGGGAGAAAGGAAATAGTGCCTTGCGTGCTTGTGCGGTACTGGCATTGGGTCGCCAGCCTTAACAACATAGCGAAGCTCGTCTATATTGTCGGGGGCTATTTTAGGCGTTTTAGGGCTGCAAACAATGTAGTCCACGCCAGCAGGTACAGGCAGCAAACCG
>SFCN01000011.1 GCA_004558595.1 Phascolarctobacterium sp.
TCTTTTTTTATGCCCTAAAACACCTCAGCATCAGCTGACCAAATTCGCTCCTTCAAGCATCCTTATTTATAAAATAGCTGGTACTGATTTAAATCTGGATATTGTTATTAACCGAATAAGTGTAGTATAATTAGGACTGTCGAAAAAATGTATGGATTTGGAGCTGACAAAATGAGTAAAAGAGTAATCTATTCTTGCATAACCCTGCAAAAAGAATTAGAGAATACTATTAAAAAAGTAGGCTTTGAGGGGGAGGTGCATTATCTTAACGTGGCACTGCACAGCGACCCGCAAAAGATGCACGCGACCTTGCAAGGCCTTATCGATAAAAATACGGAAGCCGATGAGATTATTATTTGCGTTTCCGGCTGTGGCAAGGCTACCTGTGATTTGCAGGCTACAACCTGCCCCATCGCCGTGCCTAGGACCATGGATTGCATTGATGTTCTCTTGACTGGCTCCGGCATTAAGCGTCCTGATGGAGCGATTTTTATTACCAAAAGCTGGATGAAGTTTATGCAAAACTCCACCATTGACTATGGCAAGCTGGTTAAGGAGCGTGGTCAGGCCGAGGCAGAGGCTACGCTTAAGCAATTGTATAAGGGCTTTACCGATTTTTATATTATCGACACGGGAACCTATGACTTGGCAGAGGTGGAAGCTTATATTATGCCCTTGGTGAAGCTGTTGGACGGAACGCTGACCCGTCTGCCTGGGCCATACAAGGTGTTGGAAAAGCTGGTGTCGGGCAATTATGACGCTAGTGTGATCGTTGTTCCACAGGGCGGAACCTTGAGCATTCATGAATTTGATGGACTAAGACCCTGCACTATCAAAAAGTAGAATGGAGAAAGTCTCCCTTCTGCTCAGTCTGAACAAATAGAGGAGCCGGTATGTTAAAAGGAATTATGCTCATTGTCATGGCAGCGGCCTGCTGGGGACTGGGCGGCGTAGCCGGACAATATCTTTTTCAATACCATCAGGTGGACGCAGTATGGCTAGTAATGGTGCGGCAAATCGTGGCAGGCGGAATGTTTTTACTCTATACCGCCGCTGTGCTTAAAGAAAACATCTTCACCATTCTGCGTCAGCATTTTCTAGGGCTGCTGTGCTTTTCCTTCGTAGGTATTCTAGGAGCGCAGCTTGGCTTTTACTACACCATTTCCCTGTGCAATGCGGCTACAGCCACAGTTTTGCAATATAGCGCGCCGATTTGGGTTATGGTTTACATAAGCTGCAAGCACCGTGCGTGGCCGGACGGACGGGAGCTGGTGGGCATTTTTGGGGCTATAGTGGGTGTGTTTCTCATTGCGACCCACGGCAGCTTAACTAGCTTAGCCCTGTCTCCGGCTGCCATCACCATTGGTCTCTTATCCGCTATTTCTTACGCCTTTTACAGTATTCAGCCGGTGGAACTGTTAAAGCATTACCCTGCCACGGTGATTATAGGTTGGGGACAGCTGCTCAGTGGCTTGGCCCTCATTGCGGTGCGAAATCCCTTCGTGCCAGCAGGCAGCTGGAATATGCATGCCTATCTAGCCATGGGCTATCTTATTGTAGGCGCCACCATCGCCAGCTATGCCTTGTATCTCGCAGGCCTTAAAATCGTGGGCTCCACCAAGGCCAGCCTTATTTCCTGCGCCGAGCCCTTGGCATCCATCATCGCAGTGGTGGCGCTATTGGATACGCAGCTGCTGCTGCCCGACTACATCGGCATGGCCTGCATTATCTTTACAGTATTACTTTTATCCCTGCCTAAAAAATAGAGGGACATAATAAAAAAGCTCATTTTTTTACTATGAACAGCCCTAGTCAAGCAATAACTTGCCTTCGTAAAATAAAAAAAACCTCAGCTGACCTGCTTGATTATTTCCTTTTTAAAGCGCATAATAGAGCTAAAGAAGTGATGGAGGTAGCGACATGTATAAGGTAAATGAAGAATTACTGGAAGAATTGCGTAATAAACAGGGCTATATTAGTGATATGGATGGCGTTATCTATCATGGCAACTGTATCCTGCCCGGCGTGAAGGAGTTCGTGGATTGGCTCTATAAAGAGGATAAGCCCTTTCTGTTTTTGACCAATTCCAGCGAGCGCAGCCCCAGGGAGCTGCGTCAAAAGCTGTCCCGTATGGGGCTGGACGTGGACGAAAGTCATTTTTATACTAGCGCCTTGGCCACTGCCAAGTTTTTAGCAGAGCAGGCCCCTGGCTGTAGCGCCTATGTTATCGGCGCGCCCGGCCTAGTCAATGCCCTTTACGATGTGGGCGTTACGATGAATGATGTTAATCCCGACTATGTGGTGGTGGGTGAAACTGATTCTTATAATTACAATATGATTATCAAGGCCGTGCAGTTAATTAACAAGGGCGCACGTCTTGTAGGAACTAATCCGGATATGACGGGCCCCTCGGAAATGGGGATTATCCCGGCATGTCAGGCCCTTGTGGCGCCTATTTCCTTGGCTACGGGTAAAACTCCCTATTATGTGGGCAAGCCCAATCCGCTCATGATGCGCACGGGCTTAAAAATGCTCAACGTTCACTCTGCCGATGCAGTGATGATTGGCGACAGAATGGACACGGATATTGTGGCAGGCATGGAAAGCGGCCTCATGACAGCCCTAGTCTTAAGCGGCGTCTCTACTTTGGACAATATCAATGTTTTCTCTTATAGACCCTCCATTATTCTCAATGGTGTGGGTGATATCGCACGCAAATAGCATAGAAAAAGCACAAACTTCGGCAAAAACAACAGCGCGATGCTGTTTCTGCCGAAGTTTTTGTTTTTTGGAAAAAAACAAGCGTATTATCTTTTAAGCTGCTTTCTGCTATAATATATTACATAGGAGGAAGCAGGTATGAATATTTTTGCTTGGATTAATGAGCTTTTAGGCACGGAAAACGCCGAGGGCATTATCGCTATCTCCGCGCTGCTGGCGTGGATGCTGCCCAAGCTGCTCTATTTTTGTGTCAAGTTTATTTTTAATACACTGCTGTTTTTGGCCAATGTTTTTAGCAGGGACAAGCTGGAGCTGTGGCTGAAAAATAAAATTAATTATTTTCTCTCCAGTCTGGCCCACGGGGCCAAAGTCTCGGATATTCCCCGCTGGCTCAATAAGGACCAGCTGGCCCTGCGAGAGGTTCACTGGCAGCGAGCAGGCCTTGTGGTAGATGTGCCTTCGGTTATCGTTACCATTAATCTGCCCAGCTTTGGCTATAGCGTTTTTAAGCTTAGGCTGCGTTATCTTTTTAATCAAGCGGAATTTATGAGCCAGCTGGACATTCTGCTACACAATTCCGTGCGGGAAATAAGAGTGCAGGAGCCTGCCATAACCTATGTCCACCGGCATCTGCGCTTGCTCACAGGCAATATGCCCCAGGGCACGGCAGAGGAAAAGAAGGAAACTATTATAAATTTGCTCCAGGAGGCAGTGGACTACCATTTACATATTCTGGTGGAGCATGGCAGTCTACAGCTTAAGCTCTTTAACGAGCTATTTGTAGTGCAAAATATTAATTTTGATTTGTATAATCGGGCCGCTAGTTTAAACGCTGATAAAAAGGATTTCCTGTTTACAGCCATGCTGACGGGTATTTATGAGGGGGCCAATATTAGTCTCTGCAATAAGCTCAATAGTCTGACGGAATACCAGCTGGCCATTAATAAGCTGACCATTACTCCCGGACTGTGGCGAGCCATTAAAGAGCGCTGTAGTCATTTGGAGCAGCTAGAATTCGCCGAGGGTCAAGCCGTAGGAGTGCTGCGAGATATACGCGTGGAGTTTAAAACCGGGGCAGGAGCTCAGATTACGGGCCTTGAGGGCGAATACCGTATTATGAAGCCCACCATTAAGGCTTGGCGTAGCTTCGAGATTCCTAATAGCCTGGAGGGCGTGCTGGCTTGGGATGAGAAAGGACTGGCGCTGCCGGATAATTTCCTCGTCTTTAAAAATGGTCTGCGCCTACGCATTCCCTGTGAATGGCAGGACGGCAAGCTGAAAATGAACTTCCCCACCTTGGACCAGCTTAAGGAAAAATACATGGGCATCGTCAAGCAGGCCAAGGAGACTGCCAAAGAATATTTTGGGCGGCTGTGGTAAAATTTTAGTCTAGCAAGCGGCAAGCATAACACATACCCTAGCTTTTGTGATACAATATAGTAAAATACAAGCACTGTCCGTAAGTATATATTAGAGGGAGGAATATTTAATGATTAACACTACAAGCTACACCGTGACCCTGTCATCCTATTCCATTGGCGCCGATGCCTACAAGCAAATTCCCCACGCAGCACGCTTTTTAGGCAAAAAGGTAGCTGTTATCGGTGGCAAAACAGCCCTTGCCAAGGCTAAGGATGCTATTATCGAGGGTGTAGCAGGCTCCGACATTAAAATCCTAGACTTTATCTGGTATGGGGGCGAATGCACTCACGAAAACAGCCATATGCTTATGGATTTGCCCGCTGTGCAGGAGGCGGATATCCTCTTTGCTGTGGGCGGCGGTCGTGCTATCGACACTGTAAAATACGCGGCTCATCTCATGGATAAGCCTCTTTTTACCTTCCCCACTGTGGGCTCCAACTGCGCTGCCTTTTCCGCCCAAGCCATTATGTACTATCCCGGCGGCAGCTATCGTGGCAATTTCCCCACTAAGCCCTGCAATCATTGCTTCATTAACTCCGCCATTATCGCCGATTCTCCTGAACCGCTTTTCTGGGCCGGTATCGGCGACGCTCTTTCCAAGGAGTTCGAGGTAGTATTCGCTTCTCAGGACGATCAGCTCTTCCATACCACCTTGCTGGGCCAACAAATCAGTCGCGTTTGTACCGCTCCCATTTTGGACAATGGCAAAAAGGCCTTGGAGGACTTTAGAGCTCACCGCAACAGCTTCGAGCTGATTCAGGTTATTTTGGACATCATCATTTCCACAGGTCTGGCCTCCAATCTGACCACCACTGAGGATAATGCATATTATTACAATAGCATGCTGGCTCACTGCGTATACTATGGCTCCACCGTTACCAAGAAGGGTCACAACCATCTCCACGGCGAGGTAGTGGCGCTGGGTACTCTGGTACAGGTCGCTTATGCCGGCGATATGGAGATGGTGAAGCGTTTAATGGACTTCAACTATTCCATCGGCCTGCCCATCTGCTTCGATGATGTGGAAATCGAGGAGGATGAATTCGAGACCATGTATGAAAAATTCAAGACCTCCGCTGGCTGGAAGCATAAGCCTAAATGCGTGAATAAGGAGCGCTTCTTCGAAGTTATGAAGGAGGTTAACGCTTTGGGTCGCGCCTATAGGGCCCAAAAGGCTCAATAAGCTTTACTAAGCCCCAAAGATTAGGCCATCCTTGGGAAATTATTACAAAAAGCTGTTGACAGCAAGCAGCCATTGTGGTAATATATATTCGTTGCTGATGCAGCAATAACGCGGTAGTGGCGGAACGGCAGACGCGCTAGCCTCAGGAGCTAGTGGGGGCAACCCCGTGGAGGTTCAAATCCTCTCTACCGCACCATATGGAAAAACGAGACCTAAGAGTTCGCTCTTAGGTCTTTTTGTTTTGGCAGGGCTTGCAATGCGGTGGGACTTATGTGAAAATATAAGGTGAGATCGCAAGAACGGAACAAAGGGGTGTAGAATATGTTAGCTAGGGAGCTGAAGGCCGGTGCGGCAGTGCTGGCTGGCTTTTTTATCCTGGGGGCCGTGGCTGGTGGCTGTTACGCCTTGGTCAGTGCCCAGAGCATGAAGACCAATAAATATAACACCGCCCAGCTGACCCAAAATCTGCAGTACGCCGAGGTGCAGGCCGGGCGGCTGCAGTGCGTGGTGCTGGAGGATAAGGCGGAGCTGTATAATCTGCCCTCAGGACTTACGGGCAAGGTCATTGAGCGCATGTCCAAAGGGATACGGGTTGATTATTTGGAGACTGTTTCCAGTCAGGACAAGGACGATAGCTTCGCCATTACCACCATAGAGCTACAGTTCCAACGCTTTTGGGGACCCCGTCACATTATTCCTGAGGGCACGCAGGTGCAAATTCTACGCATGGACAGGGGCAGTGGGGAGGTTAAGGGTCGCGTCTTTGTGGACGGAAAATATTATGACAAGGATTTTGAGAACCAGTATTTACGCTTCCCCTATGTAGGCCAATGGAAAAAGGTGGAGTTTCAGGGTAAACCAGGCTTCATGAAATATGAGACTCTTTCGGAAAGTAAGCTAATGTGAGGTGGGCTATGAGTAGAAGAACATTGCTGATAATTTTAGTTATTCTAGCCACCTTGGCAGGCTTTGTCATGGCCAATAATATTTTGGGTACTCGCATTCGCACCATAACCGTGCGGGATGGGGATGCCCTCTATGTGGAGCCCAGCGTCACGGCTATGAGCGCCACTTCCCTTTTCCAAGTGGGCGAGGAGCTTTTGGTTATGGATAAGCTGGAGCTGCATAAGCCCACGGCTATTAAAATGCTCAAGCCCCTGCTTTTGGAGGACAAGGAGCATACGAAATACAAGCTGGAGGCTGGGGATGTGTATAAAATCCTGAAGGCTCAGCTGGATAAGCCCGGCTCTCCCTGCATCGTGCAGGTGAAGACTACTAAGGGGCTCGTGGTGGAGCTGGAGGTTCCTAAGGAGGCGGCAGCTCCGGTGGACGAGGGCACCTGGCTGCGCTTGCGCAAAAAGGATAACAAGAACGAGGTGTGGTTGCGCAGTAAGACCCAGTGGTATTAAAACGAACGTCTGCTCCATACCGCGTTTCGCGGTAGGAGTTTAAAACAGTATATTTGCGTTCGTGAAAAATACACAAATAAACAAAAGTCCCACATTTATCACTATAATGTGGGACTTTTTATTATCTTTAGAGTTTGTCGCCACTGGCGGCGATGACCTTTTCCGCGGCCTCGCCTAGATACCAGCGTATTACAGAAAAGAAGGGTAGGGAGAGACCCTCGTAATCGGGCACAAGGCAGGTTTCCGCCAGCATGGTGAGCACATCCTCCAGCTGCTCGCCCTGCTCCAGCTCGGCGGCGATATCGTCCTGTAGCTTGTGAATTACCGCTAAACGCATACGCATTAAGCGCGGCGCGTTTAAATTGAGCTCCTTAATGGTGCGCTCAGCCCTGTTCCAGAGCTTGCGGGGGCAGGTGCTTTGGTCTACCAGCATTTTGCCGGAGTGCTCAACGTAGGCGAAAATGCGTACCTTCCCGGGGATTTTCAGGGGATTGAGGATGGTGGCCGTAATGGGCTTGCCGCCCTTGGGCACGTCGCAGCTGCGATCGTTCTTCTGCTTGGAATAGCGCCACTGGGCATCGGGCACCAAGGGCTGGCTACCGCCGTGGCATACACCTAACAGGTTGTGCCAATCTAGATGGTAATTGTGGCCGTATTCCGTGGTGGCGCTTTTAGGATAAAAATGCTCCACACGGAAATCGTCCACCTCGCCATCCTCCTCCGCCAGCTTGATGCCGATTTCGCAGTAGGCGCACAGTCCATGCTGGTCCTTGAGAATTTGCTGCTTTACCTCTTGATAGCCGCGACGGGCGCGACGGCGAAAATGCTCCCATGTTTCCCATGGGTAGCGGGTGCGGTAGCGTTGGAGCCCTTCGGGCTCTTCCTTACATTTATACACACGTTTCATGGGCGCTGCCTCCGGAACTTGCGCATGCGTATGTCCATGTCCGCCCGCAGTAGTGCGGGCTCATTGCCATGGGACCATGCATCCAGCTGCTTACGCAGCTGTAGCGCTTCCTCGCTGTCCCATTTGTCCTCGCTGACCAGCTGCAGATAGCGCTTGAGGCTTTGCACAATGGGCAGGCGCTCCGAGCGCAGATTTACATTTTGAATATCCTGCAAAATCTGCGCACTGGAGGCGCCCATGGCAAAGCCGACTCGGCGCACACCCTCGAAGCTACGGCCCCACATCAGCACTCGCACGCTTTCAGCGGGCACGCTGCTGAGTACTTGGGGACTGTGGGTGGTGACGATGAACTGTACCTTGGGGAAGGCGCGCTGCATGTCCAGCAGCACAGTCTGCTGCCATAGGGGATGCAGGTGCATATCGATTTCATCGATGAGCACCACGCCGGGGGTCTCCAACACGGCTTGCTTCCCCAGCTGGGGATTAAGGCGGACCATGCGATAGGAAAGGTCTGCCACCATGCTTAAAATGCTGCGGAAGCCGTCGCTTAAGTCATCCACGATCATTTCGCCCATATCGGGATGGTTAATGACGAAGCAGCCTAGCTCAAAATTATAATATAAATCGTGGAAGCCGGTGCTTTCCAGACAGGCGTCAATGGCTTGACGCACGGCATTTTGGATGAGCAGGGCTTGGGGAGACTGTATGGCTGCAGCTGTTTCCTCGCTAATATGCTTGAACCAATGTCCGAAGGTGTTGTAGGAGCTGGAGGGCTCCAAACATTCCTGATAGCCCACCGTGCGATCCTCCAGATGCAGGCTGTTTTCGTTCATTAAATTGCTATCCACCCACATGCGGGCCGTACCATAATAGGCAAAGGCTGGCAAAAGCGTGTTTTTATCTAGCTTTAAGTCGGCGCAGAGCTTGCTGCTGCGCTCTAAAAGATTATCATTCACAGCCTCGGTCAGGCTGGGGTCGGCGACGGTTTTGCTGCAGCTAATTTTTTCCCCCTGGACCAGCCCCTCTAGAGCTATTTCTACTGGGTATTGGCTGCGCATGCTGGCAATATGCTTGCCGTCCTCCTTATAAACGGGTACCCGGCGCACATCTTTGTTTGTTATATGGCGTCCAGCTATGCGAAAGCAGCGCAAATAGGGCTCCAGGGCAATGGCCAGCGCGTCAAAAATAGCTGTTTTGCCCTTGCCGTTTTCGCCCACGATAACGGTCAGCTGGGGTTCGAAATCAATTTCTAATGCTTCGTAGCAACGAAAATTCTTTAGCCTTAATTTTTCTATTTGCATGTGCTCGCCTCCATTTTGTATCCTTGTTAACATTATACCCCTAAACTGGGCATTGGATAAGATTATTTATGCTAAAAGTTAAGCAAATTTGAAGAAAAGGTGTTATAATAAGCAAGCTACCCCCAAAAGGCAGTAAATCCTCTACTCAATTTACACTTAAGGATGGTGTCTATGAATATATTTTTATTGCTTGCCATCGCCATGGCTCTGATTATTATTTTACTGCGTAGGCATGTGCCCATTGGCCCCTGTATGCTGGTAGGCGGCCTTTTTATCTGGGCTATGAAGACCCCTAGCCTGCACTTTCTGTGGCAGGGCATTACAGAAACCCTGACCATGAGCCGTACCTATGATATTCTCTTTGCCCTCTATTTTGTGATGTGCCTAGAAATCGAGCTGCGTACTAGCGGTGCTTTGGCGGGCATGGTGCACGCTTTGCAGCGCATTTTTTCCAGCACCAAGGTTACCTTAGCTGTTATGCCTGCCTTTTTAGGTCTCTTGCCCTCCTTGGGCGGCGCGCGCTTTAGCGCTCCCATTGTGGAGGAGGCCAGCAAGGAGCTGCCCCTGACCCAGGAGCATCGGGCGGCTATCAATTTTTGGTTCCGCCATATTTTTGAGTTCTCCAGCCCCATTATTCCCGGTATGATCATGGCTTGTAATATTGCAGGTGTGTCCTATAGCGATTTCATTATGCATTTATGCTGGCTTACAGTGCTGGCCTTTGCAGCGGGCTGGCTGGTGCTGATTACGCCTATTAAAACCGATGGCATGACAAGCTTTCAGGAGGACCAAGAGGAGCGTTTCCAAAACACTCAGGACCTGTGGCTGAGCCTGTCCCCGGTAGTGCTGACCTTCGTATTAGTTGTTTTCTTTAATCTGAACGCCTCCGTGGGTATGGCTGTGGTAACAGTGGGCTTGTTCTTTGTGCTGCGCTTTACCAAGCGCTTCGTCAGCCTGAAGGAGGTTGTGCTGGGGGCGCTGGATTGGAAGATGTTCTTTAATGTCATTTGCATTCTGTACTTCATCCAGATTCTCACCGTGACCAATGTGCTGCAGGAAATTGTGGTAGCCTTCCAAAATTCGCCCCTGCCGGTGCCGGTGATTATTGGCTGCGTGAGCTTCATTATTGGCGTGCTGACGGGCATGAGTCAGGGCCATGTGGCCATTGTTATGCCCATTGTGGCAGCTATGGCGACGGGTAATTTAAATCTGGCCGGTGTGGCCATGGCCTTTGGCGTGGCCGGGCAAATGCTGACTCCCACCCATATGTGCCTGGTGGTTACTGTGGATTATTTTAAGTCTAATTTCTTCAAAACCTTGCAGCCTATTTTGCTGTGCGAAGTCATTATTTTGACCGTCTTTAGCGTTTATTCATATTTTACTTGGTAAATAGTGAGAAAGTCCTGCTTGAGGCAGGATTTTCTTTTTTTATGCAGAATGATATATGTGATTACTGTGTATTGTCTGTAAGTAGTATACATAAAACTAACAAAGGAGACTAGAATGATGGAAATTACTAACAAAGCCTTTAAGGCTTACGATGTGCGTGGCGTATATCCTACCGAAGTGAACGAGGAAATGGCTTATCGTGTGGGTAGAATTTTTTCTGCTATGTTTGCTGCTGAAACCGTGGTCGTAGGCCACGATATTCGCTTAAGCGGTCCTGCTATTGTAGCAGCCCTGACCGAGGGCCTGCGCCATGGTGGCACCAAGGTTATTGATATTGGCCAATGTGGCACGGAAATGATTTATTTCGCCACTGCTCATTTAAAGGCTGACGGCGGTATTATGGTTACCGCTAGCCATAATCCTAAGGAATATAACGGTATGAAGCTGGTGCGCCGGGATGCTCGTCCCATCAGCGCGGATACGGGCCTCAAGGAAATCGGTGAGATGGTGGCTGCTTCTAACGATATGCCCCATCAGCTGGTGCCGGGCAAGACCCTTGGCGAGGTGGAAAAGGTGGATATCGTGCCCGCTTATATCGAGCATCTGCTGAGCTATGTGGATGTCAAGGCTCTGAAGCCCATGAAGATTGTGGCTAACCCCGGTAATGGTGGCGCCGGTCCTATTTTGAAGGAGCTGGCTAAGCATTTGCCCTTTGAATTTATTACTTTAAACGATACTCCTGACGGCACCTTCCCCAATGGTGTGCCCAATCCGCTGCTCATGCCTAATCGGGAGGCCACCGCTAAGGTAGTACGTGAGAGCGGAGCTGATTTAGGTATTGCTTGGGACGGCGACTTTGACCGCTGCTTCCTCTTTGACGAGAAGGCAGAATTTATCGAGGGCTATTACATTGTGGGCCTTTTGGCCGAGGTCTTCCTGCTGAAGGAGCCCGGTGCTAAGATTATGTTCGACCCGCGGCTGACCTGGAACACCGAGGATATCTTAAAGCGTGACGGCGGCGTGCCCGTGCGCTGCAAGAGCGGTCATGCCTTCATGAAGGAATGCATGCGCAATAATGATGTGCTCTACGGTGGCGAGATGAGTGCCCACCATTATTTCCGCGACTTCTCCTGCTGCGACAGCGGTATGATTCCTTGGCTTCTCGTAACCGAGCTCATTTGCCGCAGTGGTAAAACTCTGTCCCAGCTGGTAGGCGAGCGTGTAGAAATGTATCCCTGCAGCGGTGAAATCAACCGTAAGGTGGAGGATTCCGCAGCAGTTTTGGCTGAGCTGGGCAAGCGTTATGCGGATGGTGAGCAGGACCATCTGGACGGCCTCAGCGTGGCCTATGACAACTGGCGCTTTAATGTACGCGTGTCCAATACTGAGCCTGTAATGCGTCTCAATGTGGAGACTAGAGGCGATAAGGAGCTCATGGCGGCAAAAACTGAGGAGCTTTTGACCATTATCGGTGGCGAGGAAGCGTAAGCATTTAGTTCAACAAGGGCGGTGGCTTAAGCTTGCCGCCCCATTAAGATAAATCGAGGTATAAAGATGAATATTCTAGTTACAGGCGGCGCCGGTTACATCGGCTCCCATGTAGTGGAGGAGCTGCAAAAGAGCGGCTTTACTCCCATTGTTTATGATAATTTTTCCACCGGACACGAGGAGGCCGTGCCTGAGGATGTGCAGCTAATTGAGGGTGATATTCATGATGTGCGCTTCGCGAAGCACATTATGGAGCAATTTAAGATTGATGCTGTCATTCATTTTGCTGCGTCCAGTCTTGTGGGCGAGTCCATGACCAACCCCAGCAAGTATTATTTTAATAATGTGGAGGGCAGTCTGCACCTTTTGGAGGCTATGCGTGGCGCGGGCGTGGACCGCATCGTTTTTTCCTCCACTGCGGCTGTGTACGGTGAGCCGGAGCAGGTGCCCATTACTGAGAATAGCAAACTGCAGCCTACCAATGTCTATGGTCGTAGCAAGCTGATGATTGAGAAAATGCTGGCTGATTATGATATGGCCTATGATATGCGCTATGTGGCGCTGCGTTATTTTAACGCAGCCGGCGCTTCCCCCACCCGTGATATCGGTGAGGACCATAATCCGGAAAGCCACTTGATTCCCCTGATTTTGAAGACGGCTCAGGGTGTGCGTAAGCAGGTCGCTATTTTTGGTACCGATTATCCCACTGAGGACGGTACCTGCATCCGCGATTATATTCATGTGTGCGACTTGGCCAGAGCCCATGTGCTGGCCCTGCAGCATTTGCTGAAGGGCGGAGCTAGCCGCGTGTACAATCTGGGCAGCGAGAATGGCTTTAGTGTACGCCAGATGATCGACTCTGCGAAAAAGATTACGGCAGTGGACTTCACTGTAGTGGAGGAAGCCCGCCGGGCCGGCGACCCGGCGGTGCTCATCGCCTCTTCGGAAAAAATCCGCAAGGAATTGGGTTGGGTGCCGGAGCATAGCAGCGTGGATGAGGTTATTTCCACGGCCTGGAAATGGCACAAGGGCCATCCTCAGGGCTATAATGCTTAAGTCCAAGCCTGCGAATTAGCTAGGTTCAGGAGAATCTTTCCTTGACAGGGGCTGAACTCTTCAGTATAATATATCTCGGACGCGAAATGCGTCCGTAAAAGCATAACGCGAGTGTGGCGGAACTGGCAGACGCACTAGACTTAGGATCTAGCGCCTTTCGGCGTGCAGGTTCGATTCCTGTCACTCGCACCAAAAATTCATCCATACCTTCTTAACTAGGGGGTATGGATATTTTGTTTTATAAAGCCTTAAAAAAAGAGGGAGTTTAAGCTATTTACAATAAAGAAAAGTATTGTTAAGAATACACAAAAGTGATATAATTAAAGAAAACTTTACATTAGTAAGTGATACTTGCCATAATGGGGGATTATTATTGGCTATTGTTTACTGAGGTAAAGATAAGATTACAATTAGGAAAGGCGTGCCATATTATGAAGAATATCGCTAAGATTATTGGAACTAGAATTAAAATGCTCAGATTTGCCAAGCATATGCAACAAACGGAGCTGGCGAAGCGTATGGGTATTAGTCAGACCCATATGAGTAATATTGAAAGTGGCCGCAATAACGTTACCATTGATAATCTGTACAAGCTGCACGAAATTTTAGAATGCCCCATGAGCAGCTTTTTTATAGATATTGATGGTAAGCCGCAGGCAAAGGAAAACAAGGATGTATTCTCCTTGGAGGAGTTGACCCAAGCTTTGATTCTGTTGAAGAAGCAATGATTTGTTTTTTGCAGTACCATTTTAAGTCCCTGATGAGAGCTTAAAATGGTACTTTTTGTTATATTGTTAACAGAAGACAGGTTGTTTAGTACATAAATTAAGAAATGTTACAAAATTCTTGACAAAAAAAGCTTCGATTGTCATAATTTATGCTAACGAGCTAGCCCCTTTCCGCCAGGCGGATGGGGGTATTTTTATAGAGGAGGAGTAGGTATGGAGCAGATTTTATCCATTGTTGTACGTAACCAGCCCGGCGTTTTGATGCGTGTAGCCGGAATGTTTTCCCGCAGGGGATATAATATTGATAGCTTGGCCGTGGGTACCACCCAAAACCCCGAGTTTTCCCGTATGACCGTTACTATGGAGGCCGATGAGCCCACGGTGGTGCAGGTGTGTAAGCAGTTAGCGAAGCTGGTAGAAGTAGAAAAGGTGAAGGTGCTGCCGCCCCGTGGCAGTGCCACCCGTAGCATGGTGCTGGTGAAGGTTCGCGCAGGATCCAAGCGCATGGAGCTGTTGCAGCTGGCAGAGGTTTTCCGCGCTCATGCGGTGGATGTAACCGGTGAGTCCTTGATTTTCGTAGCTACCGGTGACGAGGGTAAGCTCAAGGCCTTTGTAGATGTGATGCGTCCTTATGGCGTTACGGAAATGGTGCAGACCGGCTTGGTAGCCCTGGAGAGGGGCGACACCGCGTTAGCGGTGGAGGAATCCCGCTTCGAATGGCCTACCACTGAAAAAGCAAGAACGATTTGAGAAATAGATGTGGAAAGGATGTGAGCCTATGCAAATGACCGGTGCAGAAATTATGGTCAAGGTCTTGGCTGAAGAAGGTGTAACCACTGTTTTTGGCTATCCAGGCGGCGCGATACTCCCTTTTTATGATGCGCTGCGTGAGAGTAAAATTAAACATATATTGACGGCCCACGAGCAGGGCGCAGCCCATGCGGCGGACGGCTTTGCTAGAGCCAGCGGTAAGGTAGGCGTGTGCATTGCTACCTCCGGCCCCGGTGCTACTAATCTAGTAACGGGTCTGGCTACGGCGTTTCTTGATTCCACACCTGTGGTGGCCATTACGGGCCAGGTACAGCGTGCCTTGATTGGGCACGATGCCTTCCAAGAGGTAGATATTACGGGTATCACCATGCCCATTACGAAGCATAATTTCCTAGTGAAAAAGCCCGAAAATCTGGCTCAGACACTGCGTTTAGCCTTCCAATTGGCTAAGGAGGGGCGTCCGGGTCCTGTGCTGGTGGACGTGCCCCGTGATGTGCAAACGGCGTTAATAGATTATGTTCCTGATAGACTAAGAGATCTGCCTCCGGTGCTGCCGGATAAGGATAGAGTGGCCGCCGCAGTAGCCGCCATTAATAAGGCCCAACGTCCGGTAATGCTGGTGGGTGGCGGCGTTATTAACGCAGATGCGGAATACGACGCTATGCACTTATGCGAAAAGCTGCATATTCCTGTTGTGAGCACTCTTATGGGCTTGGGAGCCATCAGCGCTTATCGCAGTCTGTTCTTGGGCATGACCGGCCTTCATGGTCACGAGCGGGCCAACAACGCTGTTAAGGAAGCAGATTTGATTCTGGCTGTGGGCAGCCGCTTTAATGATCGTGTAACCGGTGAACGCTCTAGCTATAGCGCCAATAAAACTATTATTCATCTTGATATCGACCCCGCGGAGCTGGATAAAAATATTGACTCCAGCATCGGTATTACAGGCAATATGAATATGACCTTGAATCTGCTGGAGAAGGGTAGCGTGCCCCACGATTTATCTGCTTGGTGGGATAAAATCGCTAGCTGGCCCGGCATGGACGACGATTTCGGCGATGAGGAAGCGCCGCGCTTTTTCAAAGCGCTGAACCCTGTCATCAAGGGCAAGGATTACATCATTACTACGGACGTGGGCCAGCACCAGATGTGGGCGGCTCAGCACCTGAAGATAGAGTTCGCTCGTCAGCTTATTACCAGCGGCGGCCTGGGCACCATGGGCTTCGGCCTGCCGGCAGCCATGGGTGCGCAGCTGGCTCGCCCTGAGAGCCGCGCCATTAGCCTGAGCGGCGATGGCGGCTTTAAGATGACCGGCTCCGAGCTCTTTACTATCGCTAGCAACAATATACCCGTCATCGCTATCGTTTTCAACAATAGCGGCTTGGGCATGATTCGCCAGCTGCAAACAGTGCAGTTTAATAAGCGCTTCACCGCCTGCGAGATGCCGGGCTATGTGGATTTCGTCAAATATGCCGAGGCCTTTGGCATTAAGGGTGAGCATGTAGCTACGCCGGAGGAGCTGTCCATGGCCTTGGACAAGGCCATGGCAGTCCAGGAGCCCTATCTCATCGAAGTTAGCATTAATCCGAAGGATATGGTGCTGCCCATGGTAGCGCCGGGCCTGGGTATTAATGATTACGTTAAATTTGAGGATAAAAAACAATAACTGTTTGCAAAATAGGAGCCGAGGCATCGATCCCGGCTCTTTTTTCATGACTTGAGATTATATAAGTATTCACTATACTATTCGGGGGATATTCAATATATAATTAATAAAAAATAACTTGTAAGAGGGAGCAAGCTGTGCTAGAATTATAGCATCTTCCTATGTGAGGCGTGTCCATGAAAAAGTCCCTGAATCTTAACTATACTCGAAAAGTGCATATTACCGTTGTGGTTATTCTCATGCTGCTGGTGCTCTCCGTCTTTGTATCCTATCAAATCGGCGTGATGGAGGAGGAGGCAGCCTGGGGCTCTCTGAAGCGTTCTGCCAATCGTGTGGACGAGGAATTAAACCGCCGGGTGGAGATCGACCGAGAGGTGCTGCAAACCCTAGCGGGGATTATTAGCAAGCAGGAGCAGTTGGATGGTCCCGTAGTGCGGGAAATAGTGGATGAGTTTCAGGCTAATAGCCTGATGAAGCATATTGGCTTGCTTTTACCCGGTGATAGATTGATTTGGCCCAAGCGGGAGATTATGGATGTACGCGGTAAGCTTTCCTTTGCCCAGGAGGCTGCTCGTGGTACCCATATTACCAACAGGCTTAAGGATTTAGAAAACGGCGATAATTATATTTTGCGTAATTTTGTCCCCGTAGTAAAAGATGGTAAAACCGTAGCCATGCTCTATGGCATGGTTAACTTAGACACTCTGCCCGCCTTTATGAATCAACAGCTCTATCAGGGCAAGGCTTTATATTTCATCATTGATGGCAGCAACGGCGATTTTATTCTCAATACCAATCGCAAACAGCTGGGCAATATGTGGGATGAGTCTGAAAGAGATGTTAAAAGTGGTGACAGCACCTTGGTGCTGAAGGAAAAGCTGCGCCTAGGTCAGGAGGGTCGGACTATAATTAAGTCTGCCTTTAGCGGTGAGTATGGTTGCTTCTACTATAAGCCATCCTTTATTAATCAATGGCGTGTGGGCGTATTTGTGCCTGAGGAAATAGCTTTGGCCAGGGCTAGCAAAACCAGTACCCTGCTAACGATTTTCCTGGTTTGTCAGCTATTACTCCTAGCAAGCTATTTTATTTGGCTGGAGCGCACCTCTCGCAAGGAGCTGGACCAGCAACAGCGTTTGGCGGAGCGTGATTTGCTCACGGGCTGCTTGAATCGTAATTGCTACGAAAAAAAGCTGCTGGAGCCTGATTTAAGCCAAAAACATCTTAGCTGTATTTATATGGACGTAAATGGGCTCCATGAGCTGAATAATACTCAGGGGCATGCTGCCGGCGACAAGATGCTGCAAACAGTGGCCTCCCTGACCAGAACTCAATTTGGCAATAATAATGTTTATCGCATTGGTGGCGATGAATTTGTGGTTTTGGTAGTGGATATGGAGGACGTGCAGGTGACCATGGCCTTGCGGACCTTGGTGGACCGCATTCATAAAGCGGGCCATTTCGTGTCCGTAGGACAGAGCTGCAGCCACGGTGAGCGCTCCGTCAATGAGCTGATTAAAGATGCTGAAACCCTTATGTACGAGGATAAAAGCCGTTTTTACAAACAGCAGGGACGGGATAGGCGTAATCGACGTTAAAACTGTGGGATATATACCTTTTATTTCGTTCAAGCCCTTGCTGAAACAGTATAAAAATGCTACAATAAAATTACATGAATGCAGCTTGCTTTCATGCAAATATTAGTCCACTATTTTTACAATAGTTAAGCCCATTCGGACAGGCGGGACTGCTGCCGGAGTGGCCTCGGGCCACATTATTGATTGAGCTTGCGCTCAAATTTTATAAGGTGATTGCTAGCAATCAAAATCAGTATCACTTGTGAAACGGTCAATAAGAGTAGTGAAGGTATTTGCTTACAAACTCTGAAAGTAAGATGCGCCCTAAGAATCGTAGTCTATCAAAAAACGTGTAGGGGAATTATCAAAGACAGGTGATGTTTAGCGCACCTGTCTTTTATTTATTTGTTGGGGAGAACGGATTATGGAGAAACTTTCACAGCTGTCCGCGCCGATTTACGAGGCCCTTGAGGCCTTTCGGAAAAAGCGCGTGGTACCCTTTGATGTGCCGGGACACAAGCGTGGTCGCGGCAATCCGGAGCTACGGGAGCTTCTGGGAGAAAAATGTGTCAATTTGGACGTGAATTCCATGAAGCCCTTGGATAATTTGTGTCATCCGGTGTCTGTTATTCGGGATGCAGAGCAACTGGCGGCAGAGGCCTTCGGAGCAGCTCATGCCTTTTTTATGGTGGGAGGTACCACCTCCTCCGTGCAGAGCATGGTACTGTCCTCGACCAAGGCCGGGGATAAAATTATTCTGCCCCGTAACGTGCATAAGAGTGTTATCAACGCCCTTGTTTTAAATGGTGCGATTCCTGTTTATATTAATCCTGAGGTGGATAGCAAGCTGGGTATTTCCCTAGGCATGGAGCTAACCGAGGTGGAGAAGGCTATCAAGGCCAATCCTGATGCTAAGGCGGTTTTGGTGAATAATCCTACTTATTACGGGATTTGCTCTGATTTGCGTTCCATTGTGAAGCTAGCTCATGAGCATAATATGCTTTGTCTGGTGGACGAGGCTCATGGTACTCATTTTTATTTCGGACCGAATATGCCGGTAAATGCTATGGCGGCGGGAGCGGATATGGCCTCTGTTTCTATGCACAAGTCCGGTGGTAGCCTGACCCAGAGCTCCCTGCTTTTGACGGGCCCCGAAGTGAATTGGGAATATGTGAGCCAGATTATCAACCTGACCCAGACCACCAGCGCTTCATATTTACTGCTCTCCAGCCTGGATATTTCCCGTCGTAACCTATATATGCGTGGGGAAACCTCCTTCGCCAAGGTGGCCGAGATGGCCGAGTACGCTCGCGAGGAAATTAATTCCATCGGTGGGTACTATGCTTATGGTCAGGAGCTGAAGAACGGCAGCAGTATTTACGATTTTGACGTAACGAAGCTTTCCGTTTATACTCGGGATATCGGTCTTG
The DNA here is from genome assembly GCA_004558595.1 of Phascolarctobacterium sp. Taxonomy (GTDB): domain Bacteria; phylum Bacillota; class Negativicutes; order Acidaminococcales; family Acidaminococcaceae; genus Phascolarctobacterium_A. The sequence goes on from SFCN01000011.1 coordinate 19,046, forward strand.
CCGGCATCGAAGTCTATGACTTACTGCGTGATGAATACGATATTCAAATAGAGTTTGGTGATATCGCCAATATTTTGGCCTATGTATCCATTGGTGATAGAATCCAGGATATTGAACGTCTGGTAGGAGCATTGGCGGATATTAAGCGTTTGTATTCCCGTGATCCCTCCAAAATGCTGAATACGGAATATATTGCACCACAGGTAGTGGTTTCTCCTCAAGAGGCCTTTTATGCCAAGGATGAGTCCTTGCCCATTCGGGAAACAGCGGGTAGAATTTGCTCAGAGTTCGTCATGTGCTATCCTCCCGGTATTCCTATTTTGGCTCCGGGCGAGGTTATTACCAAGGAGATCATTGAGTATATAATCTATGCTAAGGAGAAGGGCTGCTCCATGCAGGGACCAGAGGATCCTGAGGTGAATAATATAAATGTACTTGTTTAGACGCGTGATAAAGCACCATCTGCTTCGTTGCGGCTCCTAGGAGTATTATTTATACGCCGTCGCACCCAAGGGTACAGCGCGACCAGCATGCGTTCACTGCGCTACGCTTATGACCATATGGGTCGTGGCTTGTCGCCGCGCCTCGCATCTGGCACTTTCTGACGCGTCTTGATAAGCTTAAGTATAGATTAAGGTTGTGATAAAATGGAGCTTTGGTTTTCCGATTACCACACGGATGATGTGAAGCTGGATATAAAAATTGAAAAGCAGTTGTTTGGAGAGGACACTGATTTCCAAAGGATTGACGTGTTCGACTCCAAGGAGTTTGGTCGCTTTATCGCCTGCGATGGCACCATCGTCTTCTCTCAAAAGGACGAGTTTATTTATGATGAGATGATTGTCCATGTGCCCATGGCCGTGCATCCCCATGTAAAAAAGGTGCTGGTTATCGGCGGTGGGGACGGCGGTGTAGCCCGTGAGCTATCTCGCTATCCGGAGATTGAAGAAATCGACGTGGTGGAGACGGATCATGTGTTTATTGATGTATGCCGTGACTTTTTCCCTGATAACGCCATTGGTCTGGATGATGCCCGTGTAACGATTTTTAATGCTAATGGCTTACGCTTTTTGCGTTCCAAGGTCAATGAATATGACTTAATAATTAACGATGCTATCGACCCCTTAGGTCACGCGGCGGGCCTTTTTACCAAGGAGTTTTATGGTAACTGCTTCCGAGCTCTGAAGGAGGATGGCATTATGGTGTACCAGCACGGCAGTCCCTTCTATGATGAGGATGAGGAAACCTGTCGTGCCATGCACCGCAAGGCCAGTCACAGCTTTCCCATTAGTCGTGTGTATCAGGCGGCTATTCCCACCTGCCCCTCCGGCTATTGGCTCTTTGGCTTTGCCTCCAAGAAATATCATCCCTTGAAGGATTTTGATCCTGTGAAGTGGAAGGCTAGGGGGATTAAGACTTGGTATTATTCTGCCAATCTGCATAAGGGAGCGTTTATGCTGCCGAAGTATGTGGAGGATATGCTAGAAGAAGAAGAGAAATAAAGGAGATGAAGAGTATGAGTAAATTATTAGTAATCGGCTGCGGCGGTGTTGCCGGCGTAGCTATCGCCAAATGCTGCCAAAATAGCGAGGTTTTCACCGAGCTGTGCATTGCTAGCCGCACTAAGTCTAAATGCGACGCTGTGGCTGAAAAGCTGCAACCCACCACCACTACCAAAATCACTACTGCTAAGGTTGACGCAGATAATAAGGACGAGCTGGTTGCTTTAATTAAAGCCTATCAGCCGGACGCTGTTTTGAATGTGGCTTTGCCCTATCAGGATTTGACCATTATGGATGCTTGCTTAGAGTGCAAGGTTGACTATATCGACACCGCTAACTATGAGCCTGAGGACATTGATGACCCCGCTTGGCGTGCTGTTTATGACAAACGCTGCAAGGAGGAAGGCTTCTCTGCTTACTTCGACTATTCCTGGCAATGGGCTTATAAGGAAAAATTTGAGAAGGCCGGCATTATGGCCCTCTTGGGCACCGGCTTCGACCCCGGCGTAACCAGCGTTTTTTCTGCCTATGCCCTGAAGCATTATTTTGACCAAATCGATACCATCGATATTCTGGACTGCAATGGTGGCGACCATGGCTATCCCTTCGCTACTAATTTCAATCCTGAAATCAATCTGCGTGAGGTTTCCGCTCCCGGCTCCTATTGGGAAAACGGCAAGTGGATTGAAATCCCCGCTATGTCCATTAAGCGTGAGTATAATTTCCCGGAGGTGGGCATGAAGGACATGTATCTGCTGCATCACGAGGAAATTGAATCCTTGGCTAAGAATATCCCTGGCGTAAAGCGTATTCGTTTCTTCATGACCTTTGGTCAAAGCTATCTGACCCATATGAAGTGCTTGGAAAATGTGGGCATGCTGTCCACCAAGCCTATGATGTATGAGGGTCGTGAAATCGTGCCCATTCAATTCCTGAAGGCATTACTGCCGGATCCTGCTTCCTTAGGTCCTCGTACTGTGGGCAAGACCAATATCGGCTGCATCTTCACCGGTACTAAGAATGGCGAAAAGAAGACAATCTTCATTTACAATGTTTGCGACCATCAGGAATGCTATAAAGAGGTTGGCTCCCAAGCTATTAGCTATACCACTGGCGTGCCCGCTATGATTGGTACTGCTCTGGTTGTAACTAAAAAGTGGCAGGGCAAGGGCGTATTTAACGTAGAAGAGTTTGATCCCGATCCCTACATGGACATGCTGAATAAGTTCGGTCTGCCCTGGGTAGTGGACGAGAACCCTGCTACTGTTGAGTGAGCAAGATGAGTAACGAGAAAAATATGCCTGCTTATGTGGTGAACGCCGCCAAGGCGGAGGCCAAGCTGCAGGCTTTACAAGAACGTATGCGTATAGAAAAACAGGAGGCAGTGCTGAAGGCACTGCCTACTCCTTGTTATGTGGTGGATGAGGCTAGGCTCATTAAGAATTTGGAGCTGCTGCAAAGGGTGCAGCAGGAGGCGGATTGCCACATTCTGCTGGCCCAAAAATGCTTCTCCATGTTCCGCCTTTACCCTCTCATGGGTGAGTATTTGGCCGGGACTACGGCCAGCGGCATTTATGAAGCACGCCTAGGCCACGAGGAAATGGGCAAGGAAAATCATGTTTTCGCTCCTGCCTTTAGGGCTGAGGACATGAGGGAGCTGGTGCAAATCTGCGACCACATTGTCTTTAATTCCATTGCTCAGCTGGAAAAGCACAGAAGCATTTGGCAAAACTCCAAGGCTAGCGTGGGCATTCGCATTAATCCTGAGTGCTCCACCCAGGAGGCCGAGCATGCTATCTATGACCCCTGTGCTGTGGGCTCACGGCTGGGCGTGACCTTGGCCAATTTTCCCCAAGAGCTGCCTGAGGGCGTGGAGGGCCTGCACTTCCATACTCTGTGCGAGCAAAATTCTGATGACTTAATCACCACCTTTAAGGCCTTTGAGAAGAAATTTGGTCACTTCTTCAGCCAATTAAAATGGCTCAATCTGGGCGGTGGTCACCATATTACTCGGGCCGATTACGATGTAGAGGCTTTAATTGATTTAGTTAAATATATTCGCAGTACCTATGGTGTTGAGGTATATCTGGAGCCCGGCGAAGCCGTGGCACTCAACGCAGGTTATTTGGTGACCGAGGTGCTGGATATTGTACATAATGGGCTCGATATTCTGATTTTGGACGCTTCCGCCGCCTGCCATATGCCGGACGTGCTGGAAATGCCGTATCGTCCGCCCCTGCGGTATGGCTTTGAGGCTCAGGAAAAGGCTCATACCTATCGCCTTTCTTCCATGACCTGCCTTGCCGGTGATGTGATTGGTGATTACAGCTTCGAGCAGGAGATAAATGTGGGCGATAAGCTGATTTTTGAGGATATGGCCATTTATTCCATGGTGAAAAATAATACCTTTAACGGCATGCCATTGCCGGATATTGTGCTGCTGAAGCAGGATGGCAGTACCGAGTTGGTACGCCGTTTTGGCTACGAGGATTTCAAAGGACGACTTTCATGATGAAGATGCTGACGAGTTCTACACCAAAACAGGACGGCTTTCGTATGCCGGCGGAATACGAGCAGCACGAGGGCTGCATTATTGTGTGGCCCCAGCGGCCAGGCTCCTGGAGCTTTGGGGCTGACGCTGCTTGTGAAGCTTTTACTGCTGTCATCAAGGCTATAGCCGCCAGTGAGCGAGTTTTTGTGGCCTGCGATAAAGGCAGTAAGGATTGGCAACGGGCTGAGCGGATGCTGGCAGGTCTTGCCAATGTGGAGCTTTTGGATATACCTACGGACGATAGCTGGGCCCGGGACATCGGCCCTACCTTTGTGGTGAAGGATACAGCAGAGGGACGGGTAGTTCGGGGCGTGAACTGGTGCTTTAACGCCTGGGGTGGCGATGTGGATGGTCTTTATCCTGACTATGAGCAGGACGATGCCTTTGCCGCCGCTTTTGCGAAAGCTAAGGGCTATGAGCTGTACGAGGCTGCACCCTTTGTGCTAGAGGGTGGCTCCATTCATGTGGATGGGGAGGGCACGGCTCTGGTTACGGCCTCCTGCTTACTGAGTGCAGGACGCAATCCCCAGCTGACCCAAGAGCAAATCGAGGCTAAGCTCAAGGAGTACCTGAATGTAGAAAAGGTGCTATGGCTGCCCCGTGGTATTTACAACGATGAAACCAATGAGCATGTGGATAATGTGTGTGCCTTTATTCGTCCCGGCGAGGTAGTTTTGGCCTGGACCGATAAGGAGGACGACCCCCAATACCCCTTGAGTAAGGCCAGCTTGGATTATTTAGAGCAGGCGACGGATGCCAGAGGTCGCAAAATTGTGGTACATAAGCTGCCCATTCCCGATGTGCCCGTGTGCATTACCGAGGATGAGGTAGCAGGCTTCGACTTCGTAGAAGGCGAGGATATGCGTGAGGCTGGCGAAAGGCTTGCCGCCAGCTATGTAAATTTTTATTTTAGTAATGATAGCGTGGTATTGCCGGCCTTTGGCGGCGAAAACACCGCTAGCGACGCTCGTGCAGCGGCTCTTCTAGCCGCTCTTTGCCCGGAGCGTAAGGTGGTGCAGATTCCGGCACGAGCAATTCTAACCGGAGGCGGTAATATTCACTGCATTACCCAGCAAATCCCGAAGGGAGGATGCTTATGAGAAAGCTTAAGGTGGCCGCAGTGCAGCTCCGCTGCGCTGCGAGCCGTGAGGATAATTTGGCTCACGCTGAGGCGTTGGTGCGGCAGGCAGCTGGGCAGGGAGCCCAGCTGGTGCTGCTGCCGGAGCTGTGGGAACGGCCCTACTTCTGTCAGGAGCGTCGTTATGAGTACTACGCTTACGCCGAGCCTACGGCAGAGAACGCTGCGGTGAAAATGGGCCAGCGACTGGCTAAGGAGCTGGGGATTGTGCTGCCCATCAGTTTTTTCGAGCGGGATGTGAACCAGCTGTATAATTCCATCGCCTGTATAGATGCTGATGGTTCTAATTTAGGTGTGTATCGCAAGACCCATATTCCGGATGACCATTTTTATCAAGAGAAATTTTATTTTAAACCCGGTGATACGGGCTTTAAGGTGTTCGAGACTCGCTTTGGCAAAATTGGCATCGGCATTTGCTGGGACCAATGGTTTAGCGAGACGGCTCGCTGCCTGGCCTTAAATGGAGCAGAGATTTTGCTGTATCCAACGGCTATTGGCTCGGAGCCGATTTTAGATACTGATAGTATGCCCCATTGGCGTCGGGTAATGCAGGGCCATAGCGCGGCAAATCTGATGCCGGTAGTGGCTGCTAATCGTATTGGCCTCGAGAGCGTGGAGCCCTGTGAGGCCAATGCTGGACAAAAGTCCAGCTTACTTTTCTATGGCTCTAGCTTTATGACCGATGGCACGGGCGCGTTAATTCAGGACGCTAGCCGCGATCAGGAGGAAATTCTTTATGCTGAGTATGATCTGGACCAATTGGCCGAGGATCGCTTGAGCTGGGGGCTGTTTAGGGATCGTAGACCGGAGTGCTATGGGAAGATTACCAACCATGCCTAAGCTGACTGAGCGGCAGGTGTGTGTTGAAAATATCGTCATCACCTATCTTCTTGAGCGTAAGCATGTGAAAAATCTCAATCTGCGAGTACGACCCGATGGCAGTGTGCATGTTTCTGCTCCCTATGGGGCGAACATAGGCCCTATTGATACCTTTGTTGAAGAGCGAGTGGGTTTTATTCTGCGTGCCCAGAAGCACTTTAGGGAGCGACAGGAAGCTCAGGCGCAGCTAGAGGGCAAGGAGTATAATTACGGCGATATTATTTATCTATTAGGTAAGCCCATGGCTGTGGCGCATAAGGAAAGTGAGCGCAATGAGGTTGTCTTTACTGATAGTTTGGTAATGCTGTATCTAGTGGATACGCGTGACATAGCCTTAAGGAAAAGGTTGATGCGCAAGGCTCTGGACGAGCTGTGCGAGGATGTTTTCCAAGTGGTTTTGCGTAAGGAGTATGAGCTGGTAAGACCATATGGCGTACCCTTTCCGACCTTGCGCCTGCGCACTATGAAAACCCGTTGGGGTACCTGTAATTTTGTGAAGGGTATTGTGACCATAAATAAGCGGCTCATTCATATGCCCCTACCCTGTGTGGAGCAGGTGATGCTCCATGAGCTATGCCATTTTCTGGTGGGCAATCACAGCCCGCGCTTTTATGCTTGGCTGGATAGGCTGATGCCTGATTGGCGTGAGCGTAGAGCGGTTTTGAATAGTTGGGACGAAGAATCTAGATAGGCAACCGTTTTTCTAACGTTTCCTTATAGGTATTAGCTTAGCATTACTTCAATGAAAAAATCCCTGTGCTATACTTACAAAAGTAGTAACACAGGGATTTTGTTTTGTAATTGTTGGTGAGCGGTAATTTGCTTAGCCCTTAATAACCAGCGCTTGCAGCAGCAAATCCTCGGTAGCATTATCGGGGTTGCCAATGGCATGCCCTTCACCATTAGGGCAGTGGACTCTGTCGCCTGCGCGCAGGGTCATAGGTGTGCCGTTGTCATTATAACCGGCAGTACCTTGCAGGACCACAATGGTTTCACTATTGCCCGTGTGCACATGGTAGCCTAGGCTGCAGCCGGGCTTTAAGGTTACCTTAGCGTACATGACAACAGTGTCGTTGAGCATGGACTCGTCAATGTAGTGTTCGATAATTACATCGCCGTTACCGCCAAAGCGGTTGCAGCTAATATCTGTTTTCATATTTCCTAAAAGCATAAAAACGCCTCCTTTTTTATGTTCCCTTTCATTATACTCCAATGCACTAAAAAAGAAAGAGAAAAATTGCTTGGAGTATTTTTTCTGAAGCGAACTTGCTAATATAAAGAAATTTAGGTATAATATTTGTATATCAAGAGTTTGGGAGGTACATTATGCCTAAAATTCATTCCAGTGCTGATTTAAGAAACAACTATAATGATATCTCTAAGTTTTGTCATGAATATAACGAGCCAGTTTTCATCACTAAAAATGGCAAGGGTGATTTGGCAGTGATGAGTATAGACGCTTATGAAGAGCTTGTGGCTCGCTCAGAATTATATGCTAAAGTACAAAGAGGCTTGGATGATGTACAATCTGGCAGGGTTATTTCTGCTGATGATTTTGTTAATAAGCTACGTTCTCGCAGAACATATAACGGAGGCATATGATGTCCTATCATGTTCATGTGACTAATGAAGCAGAAAAGGATATCTTCGCTGCGTTGGATTATATTGAAGACGTATTGTATAATCCCAAAGCTGCCGCAGACCTTGCAGTTCTTGTGGAACAGACTATTTTAAGCTTAGACGTATTTCCACATAGGTATCCTTTGTGTAATGATAAAGTATTACAAGCATATGAAATTAGATATATACCTGTCAAGAATTATATATTGCTCTATAATGTTGAAGAAGCTAAGCAACAGGTAAATATTTTAGGATTTATTTTTGGCAAAAGGCAATGGCAGTCCCTGATTATGTCCAAGTTAAAGGACGGAGTGTACGAGATCAAAAACGAAGTAGGCATACTTCATGAAGCAAGAGAGCCCTACGGAAACAAGGACAAATAAAAAGAGCCTACTCATATTATTAGAGTAGGTTCTTGTTTTTTAGGTTGGCGGAGATGGTGGGATTCGAACCCACGGGCCCGATTAGGGGCTGACCCGATTTCGAGTCGGGCGCGTTATGACCACTTCGCTACATCTCCAGTAGAATTTAATTATATCCGATTTTGGTTTGCTTGGCAAGAAAATAGTCTTGTTTTTGTAACCTTTTTAGCACTCTTAACCTGTAAAACCTAGTGAAATAGTAAAATATGCTCTTTTGTTTGCAAAAATGTCATTTAGCTGTTAAAATAGCTAGCAAATGCCATGAAATTAGGGAGTGAAGTACATGCAAACCAAAAGAATTATAGATATTTTAAAGACCGATAATGTAGGTATTTCCTGCGAGCTTTTCCCGCCCAAGCAGGGCACGGAGCTGCAAAACAGCTTAGAAATCGTCAATAAAATCGCGCAGGTTCATCCATCCTATATGAGCGTGACCTATGGCGCCGGTGGCAGCACCGTTGGCTATTCGGCGGCGCTGGCTAAGGAAGTGCAGGATAACGATATTCCCGCACTGGCCCATTTAACCTGCGTCAAGGCGGATGAAGAAAAGATTAAGGGCGTGCTAACTCAGCTTAAGTCCAATGGTATTGAGAATATTTTAGCTCTGCGGGGCGACATCCCTGCTGGTATGGAAAAGGATGCTATCGGCAAATTCGCTCATGCCAGCGATTTGATGCGTTTTATTAAAGAGCAGGGTGATTTTTGCGTGGGCGGCGCAGCTTATCCCGAGGGTCATCCAGAGTCTGGCAGTTTGGCTAACGATATTGAGAACACCAAGTACAAGGTAGAGGCCGGAGTGGACTTTTTAGTAACCCAAATGTTCTTCGACAACACGATTTTGTATAACTATATGTTCCGCTTGCTCAAGGCTGGTATCAATGTGCCGGTGGTACCGGGAATCATGCCTGTGACCAATGCTAGCCAGATTATCCGCATTTGCCAGCTCAGCGGTACCAAGCTGCCGCCTCAGTTTAGGGCAATGGTGGAAAAATTTGCAGACAAGCCTGCGGCGTTGAAGCAGGCGGGCATTGCCTACGCAACGGGCCAAATCATTGATTTAATATCCAACGGCTTTAGTCATGTCCATATCTACACCATGAATCGACCGGAGATTATTGGCGGTATCATGGCAAATCTTTCGGAGATTGTGAAGGATTAAGCTTATGGAGTATAATGGAAGGGAAGCCTTGCGCTATTTAAGGGCGCGGCCGGGAGACACGGACGCGCAGGTTTTGGTGGATACGGTTTACTTGAAGCTACGTAACGAGGTGCAGGCACGGCATGTGTTACAGAAGCACCGAGTGGAGGTGGACAAGGAGGGCGTGACGCTGGACAGCGGCACGCGCTTTACCTCGCGGGACTTGGCAGCCCATGTGAAGGGCTGTCAGGAGGTGCTCCTTTTAGGAGCGACTTTAGGAAGCCGTGTGGACGCTGCCATACGTCGCTTGGCTCTGGGCAGTGTAGCAGAAGGGGCCGCGGCACAGGCTGTGGCCGCGGCGCTGATTGAGAGCTATTGTGATGAGGTGCAGGCGCAGTTTGACACGGGTGGGTTGGCCCAGCGGCCACGTTTTTCCCCTGGCTATGGGGACTGGAATTTAGCGGAGCAACGGCTGCTGTTTCCGGTGCTAAATTGCGCGAAGCTCATCGGGCTTACGCTGACCGAAGGCTGTATGATGGCGCCGTCCAAGTCAGTGACGGCAGTAATCGGCTTGTCGACGGATGTGCAATGCGTGTGGAATAGGTGCATGACATGCGGGAATATTAATTGCCCATATAGGGCAAATGAAGAGTAAGTGAAAATGATAAATTGTATATCTTTCAAGTCAAATGAAATTATTGTTGAGATATGATAATAAATACAATGAAGAGTAAAAATTGAGGTATTATATATCTTGTAGGGAATTGAAATTTTAGCTCATGAGTGGTTGGTACAATAGAAGCAAGGTTTCGAAAACCCAAATATGTCTTCGAACAAATTGGACACCGCAGCTTCGTGATTGTACCCCACGAAATGAGCGTTAAGAAATTTCATTTGACCGGAAAGATATATAATACCCAGAATTTGATTTAATGATTATAAAGTGTTTTAAGGAGATAGGAAGTATGACTTTTAAAGAGATTCTAGGTAAAAAAATGTTGTTTTTTGATGGTGCTACCGGCACTCAGCTGCAGGCTCGGGGCTTGAAGCCCGGCGAGCTGCCGGAAAGCTGGAACTTCACCCATCCGGAGATCGTAGAAGCTGTGCACCGCGGCTATTTGGATGTGGGCTCCAATATTGTTAAGTCCAACACCTTTGGCGCTAACCCCATTAAGCTAAAGGGTAGCGGCCTAGATTGCAAGGAAACCATCGAGGCTGCCGTGGCCATCGCTAAGCGTGCCTGCGGTGGTCGTGAAAATAAATTTGTAGCGCTGAATCTGGGACCCACAGGCAAGCTTTTGGCTCCCTATGGCGACCTAGCTTTTGAGGACGCTGTGGCCGCCTACGGCGAAATGGTGCGTTATGGCGTAGCTGCCGGTGCCGATTTAATCTTAATCGAAACCATGAGCGACACCTATGAGATTAAGGCCGCTGTTTTGGCTGCTAAGGAAAACTGTGATTTGCCTGTGTGCGTAACTATGACCTTTGATCAGGACGGCAAGCTACTCACCGGCGCTACCGTCGAGGCTGCAGCACTGATGTGCGAGGGCCTCGGCGTGGATGCCCTTGGCTTTAACTGCGGCTTAGGCCCCGTCCAAGTGGCCAAGCTTTTGCCCCAAATGCTGGGAGCGACTAGCCTGCCCGTGATTATCAATCCTAACGCAGGTCTGCCGGTAGAAAAGGAAGGCAAAACCTGCTTTGAGGTGGGCCCTGAGGAGTATGCGGAGCTGATGTATGAGCTGGCCCAGCAGGGTCCCAGCATTGTGGGTGGTTGTTGCGGCACCACTCCGGCCCATATTGAAGCTATGATTAAAAAATGCAAGGATTTGCAGCCCGGTGGCTACCGCGACTGCAAGCTCGCCGCTGTGTCCAGTTATGGTCGCGCTGTGCATTTGGGCGAGGGTCCCGTTATCATTGGCGAGCGCATTAATCCCACCGGTAAAAAGCGCTTGAAGGAAGCCTTGGCTGCTCAGGATTTGGACTATGTATGCCGTCTTGGTCTGGAGCAAATTAATGTTGGCGCTCATATTCTGGATGTGAACGTGGGTACTCCTGGTATTGACGAGCCCGCCATGATTGCTAAGGCGGTGCCGGCTCTGCAGGCTATTACTGATACCCCTCTCCAAATCGATACCTCTAACTACGAGGCTATGGAGCGAGCTCTCCGCCTTTACAACGGCAAGCCCATGCTTAATTCCGTTAACGGCAAGGAAGAAAGCCTTACTAAGGTCTTACCCTTGGCTAAAAAATATGGCGCTGTGCTGGTAGCTTTGTGCCTTGATGACAGCGGCATTCCTAATACGGCTGAAGGTCGTATTGCTGTAGCCGATAAAATTATTGCCCGCGCTGCGGAATATGGCATCGAAAGTCGCGATATCGTAGTGGACCCCTTGGCTCTGACCATCTCCACCGGCGCGGAAAACGCGGCAATCGCCTGCGAGGTTATTCGCGCCATGAAGGCCCGTGGCATAAACACCGTTATGGGCGTATCCAATATTTCCTTTGGTTTGCCCGGTCGTGAGGCTGTTAACAGCACCTTCTTTACCATGGCTCTGCAGGCTGGCCTCTCCTGCGGCATTATCAATCCCCAGAGCAAGGCCATGCTGGACGCATTCTATGGCTATCGAGCTTTAGCCGGCTATGACGAGGGCTGCAAGGAATATGTGCAGCATTATGCGGACGCTCCTAAGGCGACAGCTACCATTGTCAGCGAAATGGGCCTTTATGACGCCATTGTCAAGGGATTGGCCGAGGCTGCTCGCAAGGCAGCTGCCGCAGCTTTAGAAAACGAAAAGCCCTTGGAGGTTATTAATAAATATATGATTCCGGCGCTGGATTTTGTGGGCAATGGCTTTGAAAAGAAAACTCTGTTCCTGCCCCAGCTTTTGATGAGCGCCGATGCGGCCAAGGCTGCCTTTGAGGTGATTCGTGAGGCCGTGGGCGTGGGCGAAACTCAGGGCGAAACTGTGATTATCGCCACCGTTCATGGTGATATCCACGATATCGGCAAGAATATTGTCAAAGTCCTCTTGGAAAACTATGGTTATAGAGTGCTGGATTTAGGCAAGGATGTGCCCGTGGAAAGCATTGTCAACGCGGCTAAGGAAAGCGGTGCAAAGGTAGTTGGCCTGTCCGCCTTGATGACCACAACTGTGGGCGCTATGGAAGAGACCATTAAGGCTTTGCAAAGCGATAGCAAGACCAGCGGCTGCCAAATCGTGGTAGGTGGCGCAGTTTTGACCCAGGAATACTCTGACCAGATTGGAGCTAATCACTATGCTCCCAATGCAGTAAGCGCAGTAAGCTATGTAAACAGCGTCTTTGGGAAATAAGAAAAGCTTATAGATATACCGAAAAAGCAGAACCACTTCCTCAAATTCAGGCAGCGGTTCTGCTTTTTATATATAATAAAATAGCGCTTTTAATTGCACAGCTTGTTTTGACGTAGTATAATAAATGTATAGTGGAGGCTGTAAAATTATATTACTAAATAGTTGCTTTGTGATGTGGAGGTATTTATGAATAAGCTCGTGCATGAAGATGCTAGCCAAGAGCAATGCATTAGGGGATTTTTGCATGGCTTTCTCAATAAAACTGGCGGCTTACACTCTTTGGAAAGCATTTTGCTGGAGGTTGGACAGTTTTTTGAGGCGGATAGAGCCTACATTTTTGAATTTGATGAAGAGAGATTATTTATTAGCAATACCTATGAATGGTGCGCTGCTGGAATAAATCCGGAAATTGATAATCTACAAAAAATGCCGATGTCCGCTGCTACTATGTGGTTGGACGGCTTTAAAAAGGATGGGCACATCTTTATCACCGATTTGGAAAAAGAATATGACCACGAATCCGTTTTATATAGCATTCTAAAGCCGCAGGGCATACACTCTCTGATGGTGGTGCCCATGATGGTGCATGGCGAGGTTGTTGGCTTCATCGGCGTGGATAATCCCTGCGCCAATATGGATAAATCACTATTCTTATCCGTGGTCGCTGCATCCTGCTATAGCGAAATTGCTCATAATAAACGTATTTTGAACGAAAAGCTGGAGTTTGAAAAAAAGCAGAGAGAGCTTTTGCAGGAGGCCCTGACTCAGGCTGAATATGCCAATCGTGCTAAAACAGTTTTCTTAAATAGCATGAGCCATGATATCCGCACGCCCATGAATGCGATTGTTGGCTTCACCGCCTTGGCGGAGGAGCATATTACGGAGACGGAGCGGGTGCGTGATTACTTGCGCAAAATTAGTGTTTCCAGTAAGCACCTGCTAAGCTTGATAAACGATGTGCTGGATATGAGTCGTATTGAGAGTGGCAATGTTAAGATGGAGCAGAACCGGATGTGCTTGGCGGAACTCTTGCATGAGTTGCAGACGATTGTGCACACGGATGTATATGATAAACAGCTTAATTATGACGTAATCAATAATTCGGATACTGGCAGAATCATTATTGGCGATAAGCTGCGCTTGAATCAAATTCTCTTGAACCTAGTCAGCAATGCCATTAAATTTACGCCTAAAGGTGGCAGAATCACTCTCAGAATTAATGAAGAGTTAACTGGTGATAACCAAGTGCTTTATCAAATAGATGTGGAGGATACCGGCATCGGCATGAGCAAGGACTTTCTGCCCCATGTTTTTGAGCCCTTTGTGCGCGAGCAAACAAGCACCATCAGCAAAATTCAGGGCACCGGCTTGGGACTCTCCATCACGAAAAAGCTCATCGATTTAATGGGCGGAAGCATCAGTGTGCAAAGTGTTGAGGGTCGGGGGACTGTTTTTAGCGTGTCCTTAAGCTTCGAGATTTCTGAGCAGGCTGAGTCCAAGCTGGAGCCGCAATGCAATGTTAGTGAGCAAAAACGGATCTCCTTCGAGGGTAAAAGGGTGCTTTTGGTTGAGGATAATGAGCTCAATCAGGAGATTGCCGAGGCTATTTTACAAATGGTGGGCTTCGAAGTTGAAATTGCTGATGATGGCTTCAAGGCAGTGGAACTGGTGCAGGGGGCTCAGGCTGGTTATTATGATTTAGTATTGATGGATATTCAGATGCCGGTGATGAATGGCTATGATGCTACAAGGGCAATTCGAGCTTTAGATAATCCTGTGCTGGCAAATATTCCTATTGTAGCCATGACTGCCAATGCATTTGAAGAGGATCGACGCGCGGCATTGGCCTGTGGCATGAATGAGCACATCGCCAAGCCGATTAATGTGCCTCGTTTAGTAGAGGTAGTGGGTGAGCTTTTTAAATAAAATAGCTTTGATAAAACGAAAAAGCAGAACCATGACTGTCGCAAGGGACAGCGAGGTTCTGCTTTCTTTATTTACCAAATGCTCTTCAGTATGGGTAGCAAAATCGGCGCTAGGATGGAGGTGGCGATGCCCGTCAGGGCGATAGCCACGCCACCGATAGCCAGCTGCACGGGGCTGACGCTAGCGCAGGCGCTGGCGCCGAGCCCGTGGCTGGAGGCGCCGATGGCAAGGCCAGCGGCGATATCGTTCTTGATACCAAAAAGCTTTAGCAGCTTGTGGTTGAAGGTGGCTCCCAGCATGCCGGTGAGAATAACAGCCGCAGTGGTTAAGGCCGGGATACCACCGATGGTTTTAGAAACATCGATAGCGATAGGCGTAGTGACTGATTTAGGAATAAGGCTCAGGAGCACCTTTTCGCTGGCGCCCAAGCCCTTGGCACTAAAGTACATTACGACGATGGCAACCATCGTGGCAATGGTCACTCCTCCTAAAATGGGCACAGCCTTCTCTTGGATAATTTTGCGATTTTTGTAGAGGGGCAGGGCAAGAGCGATGGTGGCAGGGCCCAGCAGGAAATTAATAAACTCAGCACCGGCAGCATATTGCTGATACTCCAAGCCGGGCGTATAGACTAAAATCGCAATGATACCCACACAGGCCGGTACAAAGGGCGGCAGGATGCGCAGATTGAGCCTATCTACGAGAATTTCACTAAAGGCATATAAAATAACGGTCAGGCCGATACCAAAAAGAGGCGAGTTAACTAAGCTCTCAGGAAACATCTCAGTGGCCTCCCTTCTTAAGCATGGCTTCTAAAAAGAAGGCCGTAGCAGCTAAAACCGCAATGCTGACCAAAACAATGGAGACCACAATGGGCATGAGCTCCGCCTTAATCACATCAGCGTAAAGGATTACGCTGACTCCGGCGGGCAAAAACAGCATACCCATTTTGGAAATTAATATATCGCAAATCCCTTCTACCGAGCTGGCAGGGATGATGCCGCGGCACAGCAGGGCTGTCAAGATCAGCATGCCCAAAAGGGCTGGGGGAAAGGGTACGCCTAAGGCGTTAATAATCAGCGTGGATATCCATTGTAAAAGTAGTAGAAAAGCGATACCACGCAATAGTGATGTGGGTGACATAAAAAAACTCCTCCTCATAACAACGAAACAAAAAGTGATTTTAATTGTGACACAAGCAGCGAATGCTGTCAAGAAAGAAGGACAAAGATTTCACCAAATTAACAAATTTACCTATTTGACTTTTTGACTTTTGATGCTATAATACATAATAGAACAAGTTGAATAAACCCCTCCACCGCAAGCGGTCCCCCTCCCCTTTTCCCTCAAGGGATTAGCACGACCAACACGTTCTCGCGGCACTGCGCTTGCGACAACGTTGGTCTTAGCGTCAAAGGGGAGGCAAACTGTTTGAATTATGGAGGGCAAGGTAATAGATACAGGAGGGATAGATTATGAATGAAAACTACAGCGAAGAGCTGAAATCTATTTTAGAAGCAGCCCAACAGCAGGCTGTAATGCGTTACCACCAAGAGCTGAGCACTGCCCATGTGCTGGTTGCTCTGTGTGGCAGCGAGGGCTTCTTTAAATATTTGCTGCAAAGCCTGCATATTGATGAAGCAGCCTTCACCCAGGATGCGAAGGCTTTGGTAGAAAAAATCCCCGGCGTCAAGGGTCAGGACCGTCAGCTGATGATGGGCACTGGCTTTGCCCGCGTGATGGCTTTGCTTAACCAAAATGCCAAGGGTGAAATTACCGTGGGGGACATGGTAGCCACCATTGCTAGCGACGGCGACAATGATGTTGTTTCTTTGTTCCGCAAATATGGTATTGACAAAAAGAAGGTTGAGGCCGCTTGGATGCAGTATCAGAACACCGCTGCAGACGAAGAAACCAAAAAGACCTTGGAAAAATACGGTCAGGATTTGACGGCTAAGGCTAAGGATGGTAAGCTGGACCCGGTAATTGGCCGCGATGAAGAAATTCGTCGCGTGATCGAAATCTTAAGCCGCCGTAAAAAGAATAACCCGGTGCTTATCGGTGAGCCCGGTGTAGGCAAGACTGCCATCGCCGAGGGCTTGGCCCGCCGCATCGTGGCAGGCGACGTGCCCGAGGGCTTGAAGAACAAAACCTTGTATGCTCTGGATTTGGCAGCTCTGGTGGCTGGCGCCAAATTCCGTGGTGAGTTTGAAGAGCGCCTGAAGAAGGTGCTCAAGGCAGTCAGTGACAGCGCCGGTCAAATTATTATGTTTATCGACGAGCTGCATACCGTAGTGGGCGCAGGCGCCGCCGAGGGAGCTATGGACGCGGGCAATATCTTAAAGCCCATGCTGGCTCGTGGCGAGCTGCGCTGCATCGGCGCCACTACCCTGAATGAATATCGCAAGTATATTGAAAAGGACAGCGCTCTTGAGCGTCGTTTCCAGCCCGTAATGGTCAAGGAGCCGGGTGTTGAGGATACCATCTCCATCCTGCGTGGTCTCCGTGAGCGTTATGAGGTACATCATGGCGTGCGCATTAAGGACGCTGCCTTGGTAGCAGCCGCTGTGCTATCCAACCGTTATATCAACGACCGCTTCCTGCCGGATAAGGCCATTGACTTGGTGGATGAGGCTGCAGCTCGTCTGCGTACGGAAATTGATAGTCTGCCTACCGAGCTGGACGAAAGTAAACGCCGTATTCTGCAGCTGGAAATCGAAGCTCAGGCTTTGGCTAAGGAAGAGGACGATGCTTCTAAGGAGCGTCTGACTAAGCTTAATGAGGAATTGGCTAAGCTGCGTCAGGCCAATGATGATTTGGTAAAGCGTTGGGATGCAGAAAAGGCCTCCATTGCCCGCGTGCGCGAGGTCAAGAAGGAAATCGATGCTGTCAAGCAGCAGATGGAGCAGGCCGAGCGTGATTATGATTTGAACAAGCTGGCCGAGCTGAAATATGGTCGTCTGCCCGCTTTGCAAAAGGAGCTGTCCACTCTGTCCACAAAGGATGAGCAGGGCAATGACAATGTACTGCTGAAGGAAGAGGTGGACGAGGAGGATATTGCCAAGGTAGTCAGCACTTGGACCGGCATCCCCGTTTCCCGCTTAGGCAGTGGCGAGCGTGAAAAATTAGTACACTTGGAAGAAATTCTGCATCAGCGTGTTGTTGGTCAGGATGAGGCTGTCAAGGCCGTCAGCGAGGCCGTTATCCGTGCTCGTGCCGGCATCAAGGACCCCAACCGTCCCATTGGCTCCTTCATCTTCCTTGGCCCCACCGGTGTGGGCAAGACCGAGCTGGCCAAAACCTTGGCTGAGGTACTCTTTGATGATGAACGCAATATGGTGCGTATCGATATGAGCGAATACATGGAGAAGCACACCGTTTCACGTCTGATTGGCGCTCCTCCAGGCTATGTGGGTTATGATGAGGGTGGTCAGCTGACTGAGGCTGTACGCCGTCACCCCTACTGTGTAATCCTGCTGGATGAAATCGAAAAGGCCCATGCGGACGTGTTCAACGTTCTCCTGCAGGTACTGGACGACGGTCGCCTGACCGATGGTCAGGGACGCAGCGTGGACTTTAAGAACACCCTGATTATCATGACTAGTAACCTAGGCAGCAGCGAAATCATGAAGAACCAAGGTCAAATGGATAGAGAAAAGATTCAGCAAATGCTGATGAACTTCTTCCGTCCGGAGTTCCTGAACCGTGTGGATGATATCGTTACATTCAAGCCACTGCAACAGGAGCAGATCAAGGATATCGTTAAGCTGGTACTGCACGAGCTTAGCGAACGCTTGAACAAGCAGCTGGAGCTGACGCTGACCGCTTCCGACGAGGCTGTGGCCTTCTTAGCTCAGGCTGGCTTTGACCCTGCCTTTGGTGCACGTCCCTTGAAACGTCTCATTGTGCACACTGTAGAAAATATTCTCGGTCGCAAGATTGTGGCCGGTGAAATCAAGAATGGCGAAAAAGCAGAGGTTGTGCTCCGCAATGGTGCCATTGATGTGGTTTTAAAATAATACTTATTAAAGACTGTGGTACGCTTTTGGTACTACAGTCTTTTTTTAGCAGGTAAATAGGCATTTGTGTAGAATATTATCAGTAAAGAGGTGAGCGGCTATGCTATTCACATTAATTAAACGATTCATTGAAGCGGTTTTGCTGGTGCTGTGCCTATTTGTGAGCGGATTTGTAGGGCCAGCCGTGCAGGCAGCGACTCTGGATTATAGGCAGCCACAGAGCTGGGCCTATTGGCAGGAGGGACATGAGAAGTCTGTAGATTGCTTTTTAATCTGTCCTACGGTTTGCTTGGGTGGGGAGGGGCACTACAACCTTAAGCTGGATGACTCTCAAAGCGGTGAGCTGCGAGCATTCGTGGGGGCGCTGAACATGGAGCGGGGGATTTATGACGCTAGCTGCACCATGTACGCACCCTTTTATCAGCAGGCTTCTCTGGCCGTGTATAAGCTGCCGGAAGGTGAACAGGAGCAGTATTTACAGCTGGCCTATGCGGACGTGCGGGCAGCCTTCCAGGCCTATCTAGAGCAAAGCCAAAAGCCAATTGTACTGGCAGGCTTCTCTCAAGGCGCCGATATGTGCATCCGTCTGCTAAAGGAGTTCGGGGCGGAGCCTGCGCTAGCAAAGCGCTTAGTTGCCTGCTATGCCATCGGTTGGCGCATTACCGAGGCGGAGCTCAAGACTTATTCCCACTTGAAGATGGCTCAAGGCCCTGCTGATACCGGTGTTATAATTAGCTTTAACTCTGAGAGCCCTGCGGTGCAGTCTTCCCTGATGGTGCCTAAGGGCGTCAAAACCAAGGCTATCAACCCCTTAACTTGGCGCACGGATAATAATTATGCTAGCGCCTTGCATAACAAGGGTGCCTGCTTTACTGATTACAGTGCTAACATCAAACAGGAGCAGCCTTATTTTTGTGGGGCATGGCTAGATGCAGAGCGAGGAACGCTGAAAATCAATAGTAAGATTACGCCACTGGCCTATCCACCGGTTTTAGATATCTTCACTACAGGTGTTTATCATTTATACGATTATCAATTTTTTTATCGCAATTTACAGGAAAATGTGTCCCTGCGCACTGGAGCCTACTGGCGTTAGGGAAGTATTGAATACAAAATATCGACATAAATAGAGCTTACACGTGGGGTGGACTTGGTACTGAACCTGGATAAGAATAAGAAATAATATCAAGGGCGTATCTGCTTTGCTTGGCTGAATGCATATGTTGAATGTGAATGAAAAATAGTGATAAATTTCTTCTTAGCTGGTGTAAAATGGACTATTTATGTTATAATGATAAGAGTAGTATCTAAAGGAGGCAGTGCCATGAAAATAGAATTCACTAAAATGCACGGCGCTGGCAACGATTACGTATATGTGGACTGCACTAAAGAGGAGCTGCCACATCCGGAGCTTATTTCCGAATACGTCAGCCATCGTCGTTTTAGCATTGGCAGTGACGGCTTGATTTGCGTGTGCAAATCCGATGTTGCTGATTTTAAAATGCGCATGTTCAATGCTGACCGCTCTGAAGGTAAGATGTGCGGCAACGGCATTCGTTGCGTGGCAAAATTTGTTTATGACAAGGGCTTGACGGATAAGAATCCTGTCACCATCGAGACCCTGTCCGGTATTAAAACTGTGGAAATGCAAGTGGAGGAGGGAAAGGTTGTGTCTGCTAAGGTAGATATGGGTAAACCCGTTTTTAAGGCTACAGAAATTCCGATGAATTGTGACCACTATATTTTTGTGGATCAAGGCTTGGTATTGGATGATATGCATGATGATGTAACCAAGGAAAAGGTTGTGTTCAACGGCACCGCTATTTCCATGGGCAATCCTCACTTTGTTACCTTTGTAGATGATGTGGATGCTCTGAATTTGGAAGAGCTGGGACCGCAATTTGAGCATCACAAGCTGTTCCCCGAGGGCGTGAATACTGAATTTGTACAAGTTATTGATAAAAATACTGTTAAATTCCGCGTGTGGGAGCGTGGCAGCGGCGAGACTTGGGCCTGCGGTACCGGCGCCAGCGCTGTGGCTGTGGCTCGACCATGTATATTTAGAGGGTCCGGCAGTTGAGGCTTTCATAGGAACTGTTGAAGTGCCTGACGACATCAAATAAGACGTATTATAAGCCATCATCTGCGTCGTCAAGGATCCTAGGAGTATTAATTTATACGCCGTCGTCGCCTTTCCTCGCATCTAATGGCTTCTAATGTGTCTTGAAAAACATATATTATTTTAAATTTTATTTTCAAATGGGGGTTTGTATTTAAAATGGCTTTTGTAAACGAAAATTATTGTAACTTGAAGGAATCCTATCTTTTCGCAGATATTGCGCACAAGGTAAGCGCCTATGCTGCAGCTCATCCGGATAAAAAGATTATCCGCCTAGGCATTGGTGATGTAACCCGTCCTTTAGCTCCCTGCGTAGTGGAGGCCATGACTAAGGCAGTGGCTGAAATGGGCGTACAGGAAACCTTCCGCGGCTATGGTCCAGAGCAGGGCTATGATTTCCTGCATGAGGCGCTGGTTAAATACTATGCTACCTTTGGTGTGCAGTTAGACAGCGATGAAATCTTCATCAGCGATGGTGCAAAGAGTGACTGTGGCAACATCACCGATATTTTTAGCAATGCTAATACCATTTTGGTGCCGGACCCGGTATATCCCGTATATCTGGACACCAATATTATGTGCGGCCGCAAGATTATTTTCATGGCTGGTGGCCCAGAAAATGACTTCCTTCCCATGCCTGATGACAATGTGAAGGCAGATGTTATTTATCTGTGCTCTCCCAACAACCCCACTGGCGCTGCCTATACCAAGGAGCAGCTGGAGAAATGGGTTGCTTATGCTCTGAAGAATGATGCAGTTATCCTTTATGATGCTGCTTATGAAGCATTCGTAGCTGATCCTGCTATTCCCCGCAGCATTTTCGTTATTGAGGACGCTAAAAAATGCGCTATCGAGCTGTGCTCCATGTCCAAAACCTGCGGCTTCACTGGTACTCGTTGTGGCTACACCGTTGTGCCCAAGGCTTTGGTGCGCAAGACCACTGATGGCCGTGAGCTGGAGCTGAACAAGATGTGGCTGCGTCGCCAAACCACTAAATTCAACGGTGTTCCCTACATTGTACAGCGTGGCGCTGAAGCTGCTTATAGTCCCCAAGGCGTAAAGGAATGTCGTGAGAACATTGCTTATTACCAAGAGAACGCTCGCATTATGATGGAGGGCTTCGATAAGACCGGCATCAAATATTATGGTGGCGTACATTCTCCCTACATCTGGCTGCAATGCCCCAATGGCATGACCAGCTGGGAATTCTTTGATTTCCTTTTGGAGAAGCTGCAAATAGTGGGCACTCCCGGTGCAGGCTTTGGCGCTAAGGGCGAGGGCTATTTCCGCCTGACCGCTTTTGGTAGCCGCGAGAATACTATTGAGGCTATGGAACGCATTGTTAATGGCCTGAAGTAAGCCAGCCATTTAGAGGTTTCTTATTCTGTACTCTTGAACTAAAAACACAAATTAAAAAGCCGTACTACTCACACGAAAATGTGGGTAGTACGGCTTTTATGATTCTAAATCTTAATATTGGTATTATATTTTTGCTTTCTGCTAGTAGGAGTTTCTGGAATTGTAAGCTTGAGCAGGCTTTTGTCTAGCATTGGTTGCTAATGCTGTTTTGCAAAGTATGGACGTCACCTATACCTACTTCATCAAAGCCATGCTTTTATCTAAGCCTAAAATAAATATACCGCTCTCGTCTTGATTGGAAAAGGAAGAAAGGGTATCGTAAAGCTTGTGGGGCTCGCCTTTAGCAGCAGTCTTATATTGCATATTTTGCGTTTCAGATTTTAAGACTTGTATTTGAGCTAGAATTGCTTGCATTTGCTCAATGGTCATTTTAAAGTCATATGCCTTGAATTTCAATTCTATTATAGCAGATTTCAATTTAGAAGGCGATATTTTAGCTTTTCTTCAGTATTTTTAACTAAATTTCAATTTAGGCCTGTAAATTTCAGAAAGATTTCAATTAGAGTCAGGAAATTTTAATTTATATCAAATAAATTTTATTTTGATGTTATGATTGTAAAAATACTATAGGTATGCTCATACCTCGTTATAGTTCTCTAAGGCTTTTTCAAGATCACTTTTCACACTCTCAGCAAGGCTAACTGGCGTCAATATTTTTGCATGCAATGCATATTGAATGGCCCATTTACGCATTGCAGCTAGATTTACCCTTACTCTAGCGCACACAGTAGATGGATTTTCATCGAAAAAACTTATCTCACTGCCAAAAAAATCAATAACATCATTCAAAATG
>SFCN01000064.1 GCA_004558595.1 Phascolarctobacterium sp.
AGAAGTTTACAATGGAGGTATGTAAAATGAGAATGAGCTTTGGCAAAAAACGCAGTTGGAAGAAGCATCTAGCCGTGGCTATCACGGCAGGCCTGCTAGGCGCAGCCTATGCGCCGGGGGCTTGGGCAGAATCAGGTGGGTATGATAATCAGGGACGAAATCCTGATAGCATGACTGTTAATGATAACATAAATATTGTTGTGCACAGTGATGATTATTCTGCGCAGGGCATCAATGTGGGTTATGGTTCGCCTGGTCCAGCTGTCGATGGCAGCGTTCGCTTTGTCTCTATTTTTAATGGTAACATCACTATGAAGGATGCTGGCTATGCTGGTGGCTGGGGTATTACGGCGGATAATATTCATGGCGGCTATGGCTACTACAGGGGTGCTCGTTGGCAGCCTGCTGGCATTCGTGCGGGCCTTTGCGCTGATGTAACTGTAAATGGTGACCTAGATATGGCTGTCTATGGCTCCGGCTTAGTGACGGACCCTTATTACACCTTGACGGATGGCACTGCAGAGGTCAATAATTCTACTATTAACGTCAAGGGTAATGTGAAGATTGTGACTCCGGAGTTAGCTAATGAAGCCTTTTATGCCATTGCTAACTACGGTGGCACTATCAATGTCAATGATGCAGGTAACAAGGATGTTGTGCTCATTGGTAATGTAATTACCATGAAAAATGACGGTAACAAAGCACCCTATTTTGTCAACGGCATTACTAATATCAGGCTGAATAATGCTAAATCCTCTTGGACTGGCGTGGTAGATAATACGGGTAAGGCTCAAACCGGTGAGGTTAATTTGACCTTGGCCAATGGTGCCAAGTGGGAGCATCGCTCTCCGTCCATGACTAATGGTTTGAATGTGGAAACCATGCCTAATCCCAGTAATGAAAACTATGGTACTTATGATGGCGTTACTTATTTAAACCGATTAAAGGGTGGCAGCAATGCTGCTCAAACAGGCTATATTTACACCTCTAGCAGTGCGCCCATCAATATTGCTAATTACAGCGGCTATACCACTGTTTATTATGCTCATAATAATGCAGGCACAGCTAGCTCCGATTACACTGCTGGTAATGTAATTATTGGCAGCGCGGCTGCTAATTCTGGCATTGCGTTGGTTACTGCTTCCAATGGAGTGAACACTAGCGATGTTAACCAAGTAAATAAGGTTTTGAATGCTTTGGCCGGCAAGCTGACCTACACTGGCTACAGCGCTGCGCCGGATAATCTGGCAGGTACTGTCAAGATTGCCGGAGGCTTGACCAGTGATGCTGTGGTGCTCAAGGAAGGCAATATTGTCTTTAACGACAGCGGCAAGGGCACTTATATGGCGCGCAAGACCAGCTTCACTACCGTCCTGACAGGTGATAAGGCTGTGGATAAAGAGTACGCTGACTCCGGCATTGTTAAAGCTGACGGTACTTATAAATTTGAGGATGATAGCAGCATTAGGGTAAGTGGAAATCAGGCAATTCGTTCTGATGCACCTGTTACTATAGATGCTTCTGGTACGACCTTGACTCTTAAGGTAGAAGGTCAGGGTGATGTGTTCGGTACAGCACAGATCACAAGCAATATCATAGATATTACGGCAGATAAGCTTGTTGTAGGTGTTTTGGCTGATGGTAGCGCAGCGAATGTAAGCGATAGTGCAAAAGCTATTGCCATTTTGAACCGTGGTGATACGAAGGCAGTTACAAATGTGAATGCAGTTTCTACAATAACATCCAAAGGCGATAAAGCCATGGGTGTTTATGCAGGAGCTAACGCTGAAATCAATCTTAATGGTGATACCAGCATCCATATTGATAGCACCTACCATAAAGACCAATACGATGCTGCCGGTATTTATGCAGATAATGCATACGCTCAAAAGGGTGGCACAATTAACGTCAATGGTGCGTTGGCAATTACTGGTGACGGTGCTGGTGTAATAGCAAATGGCGCAGGTTCAACAGTGAATATCAATGGTAGTGCTAGCATTGATTCTCCTAACGACAACAGAGCAGCCATTCTCGCTCAAAATGGTACTGTGAATGTCAATACTAAAAACCCAGGAAAGGGTAACATCGTTAAAATCAACGGTAATGTTGTAGCCGATGCAGGTATGGCTAATGGCTATGATATTAAGGTGGATACAAATGTAAATTTGAATTTGGACAATAGGGATTCTTACCTTACTGGTGTAGCGTACAATCAATTCCCTGTAAGTGGAATTATCGATAGCAAAGATGATGAATATAACGGTGCTATTAACTTAACGTTGACCAATGGAGCTACTTGGAACAATGTACTAAATGGTGCGGTTACAGCTCCAAATGCTGCTTGGGGCAACGCTGGTCTTTCTTACTCGGGCAGCCACATCACTAAATTCACCGGCGGCAGCACCTCCAGCGCAGGCAATATCTTCCAAAAGGATAGCAAGCCTTTGACCATTGATAAATACAGCGGCGTGACCAATATCTTCTATGCTCATGCTAATGATGGCACTAGTGCATCTGATTACAGTGCTTATGGCGATACCATTATTAAACAAGCAAACACTAATTCTCAGGTTAACTTGATCACTAACGCTCCTAGCAGCATCACTGCGGATAGCATTAATGGCGTGCTCAATGCCTTAGCTGGCAAGCTGACCTATAGCGATTACGCTGCTGGTAAGAGAGATTTGACAGGTGTAGCTAAAATCGCCGGTGGCCTGACCACTGACAGCGTGGAGCTGGCTTATGGCAATATCGTCTTTAGCAGTACTGATGGCAAGGGCACTGGCGTTGATAAAGTAAACCTTGCTGCAACTCCTGAGAACCAAGTTACTTCCTCCTTCTTTACAACCATGACCGGCAACACTGATAAGGATTTGGAATACCTCATCGGCGGTGTTATGAAGGGAACAGGGAAATTTGTATTTACGGAAGATAGCAAGATTGAAGTAAATGGCAATGGAGCAAGCGCTATTAATCTTGAAGGGCCCACAACTATAGCAGCAAAAGCATTGAGTGTAAATGCTATGCAAGATGAAAGTGGCACTGGCAAGGTAATGACAGTTAAAATGAGTGTCCCTGGAAGCTATCAGATTGACGCAGATAAGCTTACTGTTAAAGCAACAGCTGTTGGTAGAAGATATGTTTATGGCTTTAATATCGACAATGCTGATAAAGAAAATAAGCTAGTAGTTGCAATTAATGGTAATACAGAAGTCAATACAAGTAATGGTGCTAACTACAATATCGGCGTTTATGCAAGAGGCAATAGTGATGTTACCTTATATGGCGATTTAAAGGTCAATATTAATACCGAGGCAACCAATTACTATGAGTCTTCTGCTATTTATGCTGGTGGTACGTTAAACTCTAAAAACCCCGAACAAAATGTAGGTTCTCATATCACTATTAATGGAAATGTGGACATAAAAAGCGATGGTAATGGTGTTCTAGCTAGCTATGTTGGTTCTGTAGCTGATTTGAATGGAGATGTTTCTATCGAAGCAACTAGGGCTGGAATGCTGTCTGTTGCAGCTCAATCTGGTACCGTTAACATCAATATGAATGAATCCAAAGATGGGGCTAGTAATAATACTGTAAAACTAACAGGTAATGTTGGCTTAATTAATGGTGCTGTAAATCCAAAAGAGTCTTGCAAGGATACAATTATCAATTTGGGTTTAAACAATAGTGACTCTTATCTAACTGGTGTCATTTTTGATGCATTTAAGGATGCCAATAAGGAGGCTGGCTTTACCGGTACAGCAAATATTTATTTGAGCAATGGTGCTGTATGGAATAATGAATTGGTTGCAACAGTACCTACTGACAAATGGGGCTCTTATGGAGAGTATACAGGAAGTAAGGTAGCGAAATTCACCGGCGGCAGCGCCACCAGCGCTGGCAACATCTATCAAAAGGATGGCAAGCCTCTTACCATCGATAACTATAGCGGCGTAACTAATATCTTCTATGCTCACAATAACGAGGGCACAGAGGCTGACGATTACACTGCTGGCGATACCATTATTAAGCACGCTGAAGAAGGCTCCGTGGTGAACCTGATTACCAACGGCACTGCTCAAACCGAGGAAGCAAGCCTGGGCAAGATCCTGAGTGCTCTGGCAGGCAAGCTGACCTATGCAAACCATGCAACTGAGCAAAACCTGACCGGTACTGTAAGACTTGCTGCAGGATTGACCAGCGACAGCGTGGTATGGG
This sequence comes from Phascolarctobacterium sp., assembly GCA_004558595.1. GTDB lineage: Bacteria > Bacillota > Negativicutes > Acidaminococcales > Acidaminococcaceae > Phascolarctobacterium_A. Next base: position 4,219 of record SFCN01000064.1, read on the forward strand.
CATTGAGTGATATCGTCTTTGGCGAGGATGGCAAGGGCAATATTGCCGAAAATAGCATCGTTGTTCCTGAGCCTCCTAAAGAGCAGGGCACCAATACTACCTTTAACTCCACCCTGAACGGTGGCTTGAACTTAGAATATCACCATGGCGGCGTACATGCTGACGATGGCTATAAATTTACCGAAAACACCACCATTAACATCGAAAATGGCAACACTGCTATCGAAGGCACCAATGATATCAAGATTAACGCTACGGATAAGACCTTGACCTTGACTGTTAAGCCTGCCGATAGCGAGGATAGAGCCTTTGGTATCAAGCAAGAAAAGGCTACCACCATTAACCTTGAGGCCGACAAGCTGGCTATCAATGTTGCAGGCAGCAACGACAACGAGGGTATTCGCCTAGACAATGTGGCTGCACAGAAGGCAGTGACCAATATTAACGCTGCTACCGAAATCAACCTAGCCGGCTCCGCCAGCTCCAAGGGCATTACTGTCAACGGCAACAGTGAGCTGAACATCAAGGGTGACTTGGCCATCACCAATAGCAGCACCGCCTCTGGCACGGGCTCCAATGAATTGGCCATCGGCATCTACGCCGGCAGCAAGGACGCTGCTCCTAATGTAGGCTCCGTTATCAACATCACTGGCGCCACCACCTTACAGGGCAATGGCACCGGCGTAGCAGCCATCGGCGGCGGCTCCACCATCAACCTGCAGGGTGCAACCCAAATCACCACCGGCTCCGCCGATTTGCCCGCTATCGTAGCCGCTAGCGGCACCGTCAACGTGAATATGACTGCTGCGTCCACTAACACTGTGAAGCTGCAGGGCAACCTGATGGTTACTAAGAAGGCTTTGGCAGACGATGGCAGCGGCGCTGACTCCGTCATCAATATCAAGATGGATAACAGCAGCTCCACCTGGACCGGTGTGGCCTACAACGCCTTTAAAGAAAAGGATGCGCCCAATGTTGAGCCTGAGGATACTCCTGTAGCTCCTGTGGCACTATTCGCCCTGCGTGCTGTCAGCGAGCCTGATCCCGTTGCTGCAGCTGCTGAGCCTGTTACTCCTGCAGTGGGTGCCATCAACCTGAACCTAAGCAATGGCGCAGTATGGAATAACGAGCTAGTAGGTAGTCTGCCCCCGAATGGTAGTAACTATAGCGGTAGCCACATCAATAATTTCGTAGGTGGTAGCGACTATAGCCATTCCGGCTACATCGTACAAAAGGATAGCAATCCTTTGACCATCACTAACTACAGTGGCAGTGGCATTTTGGTTTACGAGCATGCTAACGATGGTACCAGCCTTGCAGATTACACTGCTGGCAACACCACCATCGAGAACGCAGCAGCAGGCTCCTTAATCACCCTGTCCACTGATAATAAAAATATCGATACCAATAGCAAGGACACTGTGGAAAAGGTTATGACAGCGCTGGCACAAAAGCTGCTCTACGCAGCCGCAGGCAGCAATACCAATCTGCAGGGCCAAGTGCAAATCGCAGGCAGCCTCACCACCAATAAGGTGGCTCTGTGGCTGGGCGACCTGACCTTTGATGCCAATAACGTGGGCAAATTCACCGAGGGCAGCGCTCATACCACCTTCACCATTGTGGATGAGGAAGCCGACTCCAGCAAGGGTCTGCGCGGCGCCATCACCAGCAATCTGAACAGCTGGCGTGACCTGGCCTCCAGCAGCTTCACCCTGCGCGACGCGCAGCGTATTCGCCAAGCAGCAGGCGGTCGCGGCCCTGTGGACAGCGGCACCCGCTTGGGAGCAGAGGACTCCGGCACTTGGGCTAGGATCTACGGTGGTCAAAGCAAGTACAGCGGTAACAACACTTCCTATGATGGCAACAACTGGGCAGCTCAGGTGGGCTACGACAAGCAGCTGGCCAATGGCTGGACCATGGGTGTGGCTCTGGATTATCAAGATGGCAGCGTTTCCTTTGTAGGTGGCAGCGGCGATACTGAGCTCTACGGCTTGAGCTTCTTGGGCAGCAAGGAATTGCCCAACAACAGCTTCCTGGATGTGGCAGCAAGAATTGGTCATGTGAAGAACGAATTCAGTGCTAGCGAAACTCGCGGTGGCGACTACAGCGCAACCGGCTACAGCCTGTCCGCTCAATACAGCAAGCGTTTCGGCGATGTGGATGCCAAGGGCTATGTAGAGCCTCAGCTGCAGCTGACCTGGGCCCGTATGGGTAGCTCTGACTTTGGTATGACCGATGTTTTCAACCAAAAATACAGCGTCAAACAGGATGCTTTCAATAGCTTCGTAGGTCGCTTAGGCGTTGAGATGGGTCAAGCCAGTGATTATGGTCACTACTATGCACGCTTTAGTGTTGCTCATGAATTTGCCGGTGATATGGATACTCATTTTGCTGATGAATATGGTCGCACTAAAGATAGAAACTTTGATTTAGGTGATACCTGGACGGAAATCACCGTCGGCGGTACCTATAATTTGAGCAAGACCATGAGCCTCTTTGGCGATGTTTCTAAGACCTTAAGTGGAGATTACAAGAATGATTGGAAGGTTAATGCAGGTCTGAGATTCACCTTTTAATTAAAAATAGTAAGCTGTCGTGGGGCGTAGCAAGGGCCCTGCGACAGCCTTCATAAAACCTGTAGGGGGATGTAAATAATGAAAAAAATTTTACCTAAAAGGTTATCTGCGGCAGTTATTGCTAGCGTGTTGGCTTTAGGCCTGTGCAGCAGTGTGTGGGCCGAAGAAGTGGCCCCAGCGGAGATGGGGGATAAGGATGCTCTTACCACGGAGCTGGAATTCACTTTGGATACAATGATTGTCACTGCGGGCCGTGTACCCAGCAGAATCACTGATGCAAAGGCCGATATCAGCGTTGTGACCCGTCAGCAGATGGAGGATATGCATATAACCAATGTGGAGGAAGCCCTGCGAACTGTACCAGGCGTACAGATGAACAGCTACGGCGGACCTAGTGGTTTGAACTCCAACATAAACACTGTGCGTATCAACGGCAGCAAGGACATCGTTATCCTAGTCGATGGGGTACGCGTCAGCGATTTTCAGGGCAAAAATAGCGGTGCAGTACAGGCTGCCCTGATGAATAATCTGGATAATATCGAGCGTATCGAGGTACTGCGTGGTAGCGCTGGTACCCTGTACGGCAGCGCAGCCAAGGGCGGTGTTATCAATATCATCACTCGCAAGCTAAACGAAACTAAAACCACTGTGGATGTATCCGCTGGCAGCTTTAGCACGCGTCATTACAAGCTCTTTACTCAAGGTCGCCAGGATAAGCTAGGCTTTAATGTTTACTATGACAAGTCCAAAATAGGTGATATTAAGGATGGCGCTGGTGTAACCTGGCCCAATAGCTTGGATAGCGAGTCCTATGGCACGAAAATTTCCTATGATCTTACTGATAAGCACACCCTTACCTTGAATGTGGATAAGAGTAAATCAGATACCCATGGTTATGATTTGATTTATCCACCTGATTTCAGAGGCTGGAACGACGGTACCAGCGTATCTATTAGAGATGATATTCAGTTTAGCGACAAATGGAGTAATACCTTTACCTATCGCTATAATCACTCCAAGATTTACTTTCTAAAAAGTGGTGTTACCCATCCTTTAAATGATTATACTTATAATTTTGTCAGTGATCAGGCTACCTTTAAAACTTCTCGTCACACCTTAGTCTTTGGCTTTGACTATTCACAAGTAAAGGATAATGAGTCAAGACGCATTGCAGGAACAAATACTAATCCTGTCCTAGGTCATTATGGCTTAAAAAATACCTCTTACTATGTGCAGGATGATTGGGAAATTATTCCCAAGGTTACTCTGACAGGCGGTTTACGCTATGACAAGATGAGTAATGACGGTGACAGCGATATTCATGATATTCCCACTCATACATCTAAGAGCTATAAGATTAATTGGGATATCACCGATAACGACTCCGTATATGCAGGTCGCAGCGATTTCTTCAAATATCCGGGCCTGTCCGAGCTATATGATGCCGTAGGCGGTAACCCCAATCTTGAGCCTTCCTTTGGCCGCACAACTACCATTGGCTATAATAAAAAATTTAGTGATGACCATATTCTAACCTTTAACTGGTTTAAGACTGTGGCCGAATGTGATATTCAAGCTGTTCCGGTTGTAGGTGGAACCTGGACCACTGTGAACACCTATGGTGATGTGGCTCGTGGCTGGAATTTGCAGTACATGGCTCAGTTTAGTGACCAATGGAGCGCAACTCTAGGCTGGTCCCATTTGTTCTATCATAGTGACGATGTTCTTGTTAACGAATACAGCAAGTATGGCTTTGCTCCTAAGGATATGGCCACCTTTAATATTGCTTACAAATATGCTAAGGTGAAGGCTGGCTTAGATGGCTACTACTTTATGCGTGGCGAAACAGAGGAAAGCGATAAAAAGGGTGCTTATCCCTGCGACAATTATGCCATTATCAATTTAAGTGGCTCCTACGCTCCTACCAAAAATGTTACTCTTTATGCAAGAGTGAACAATTTGTTCGATAAGCTTTATGCTGAGCGCACTGATGCCTTCTGGCACGGTGGCGCCGGTTCTTGGTACTCCATGCCCGGTCGCAATTTCGTCATCGGCATGCAGTACACCTTCTAATGCTTCTCTACCTATTATATACACTCCACAGAAAATCTCTCGTGCCTGCGGGTGCGGGGGATTTTCTATTTGTGCTTTAATTACTAAAAAAGCTTAATTTTATTCCTTATCATGTACTAGGAATCACTTGACTTTAATATGAAATCAGTGTTATAATCTAGAATGAAGTAGTAATCTCTATCAATAAGATTATAATAAGAAATACAATTGCATAGCATTAGTCTAACGGATAAAATAGGATATCTTACTTGGACAGGAAACCGTAAAGTCGGCGTTCTGTTAGACAGCTCTCAATAAATATTAATCTGTAGCTTAATTTTATTTCGACTGGTAGCAGTCTAAATGAAATTAAGCTTTTTTGTTTATAGAGTAGCTGTGGATTTCCGAAAATTGTAGGTGGCTAATGCTTTGTTGGTGTTTCTGAAAAAACTATTTCACTAGATTTTGGTGGCAAGGACTTGCTACAACGGGCAGAGTGGTTTTGCAGTAAAAGGCAGGTCTTAGATATAACCACAAGTTTAAGTAAAGGAGAGTCTATTATGTACAAATCATGGACAAAAAGATTTGCTAGGAAAATCTGGAAGAGTCCCTTGGCTTTGGCTGTAACGGCTGGTATCCTGGCCGGCGCGGGCTTTATGCCTAGTGCTTTTGCGGCGGAAGGGGACACTCTGAGCTTTACCCAGACTATCACTGGTACAATGGCTGATACGGAGTACATTAACAGTGAGTTTGCGGATACTAGCATTGGTACAAATTTGGGCTACAAAAATAGTACCTATATTTTTAAAAACAATGCTAGTAGCTCCTATGGTGTTATTGAAGTTCCTAGGATAGACGTCAATAGCAGCTATTATAATGTTGGTGTAGGACTGAGCAAAATTGATACCTTAAAGGTTAATAATGGTATCCATGTTTATCATAACAGTGCGCTTACTGTCGGTGCTAAGAATCTTGTAATTAAAACTACTGACAAAGAAGGCCTGTTTGCTGAAGGTAGTAATATCACTATCAATAGCAATGTTGATATTAATAGCCAAAATAAAGGTATCGTTGCTTACTTCGATTCAAAACGCGGTAGTGGTAATGAGAGTGGCTACTATGCTTATGCTAACTTGAATGTAAATGGCAAAGCTGATGTAAACAGTGTTGGGCATGCAGTGCAAAATTCTGGTGCTGAGCTGAATATCTCTGGTTTAGTTAATTTGCATACTACTGAAGGTCAGGCCATTCGCAGCATGGCATATCAGGCATACGCAACTGAAAGCTATAATGAAATAAGACCTGGCAACACTACTATTGCCGGCGGTACTATCATTGCAGATAACTACGAAGCTATTCACAATGAAGGCTCCAATGTTTATTTGAATAATAGCGGCACCAATGATTTAGTAGTTGTGGGCGACGTTGCTACCATGGATCATTTGGGCTTCACTC
>SFCN01000012.1 GCA_004558595.1 Phascolarctobacterium sp.
ACAAAAGTACCACTTGCTGCCAGTTCCCTATGCCATTACTTTATATGATGAACCGTCTCTGTTTGCAGGCAAGCTCCATGCAGTAATTTGTAGAAAATGGGGTAACCGTATTAAAGGCCGTGATTTATACGACTATGTTTTTTATCTTGCCCGTGGAACCAAAGTAAACAAAAAACATCTTCTTGCCAGATTGGCTGAGTCAGGCGTGGTAGCGCCAGAGGACGATTATTCAGCCAATCAAGTTTTGGAATTGCTTAAAGAAAGATTTAGCGTAATCAATTATGAACAGGCAAAAGAAGATGTACTACCGTTTATTAAAGATCCCAGCCAGCTGGATCTTTGGTCTGCAGATTTCTTTCAGCAGATTAGTACTGGATTGATAATAGAATAGTTTTTTTAATCTTATCTCTATATTTTTAAATATTCTCATGCAATTTGCCCTGATTGCATATTTAAGGTCCGAGGTCTTTGGTAGTGGCATTGTTCTTTTTTCCCAAGAAACCTGTGGCAGGTGCTATAATATTAAATAGACAGCATGTCCCAAGATTGGTAATATAAGGCTACCGAGAGATGCGGTCTGCTCGGGTGGCCCATAATGTGATTGCCGGTCTGATTAGATTTGGAGGAAAATTATTATGCAGAAAAGTGTTTTATTGATTAATGATATGGCAGGCTATGGTAAGGTTGCTTTGTCGGCTATGATTCCTTTGCTTTCTCATATGCAATGCGAAATCTTTAATTTGCCTACAGCTTTAGTATCCAATACTTTAGATTACGGCAAGTTTGATATTTTGGAAACAACTGATTATATGCGTAATAGCTTAAAGGTATGGGATGAGCTGGGCTTTAGCTTTGATGCGGTAAGCACTGGCTTTTTGGTATCGGCTGAGCAAACGCGTTTAGTGGCTGATTATTGTCATCAAGCCAAGTCCAAGGGCGCTTTAATTTTCGTGGACCCGATTATGGGTGATGATGGTCATTTGTACAATGGCGTGGGAGAGGAGACCATTAAATATATGCGCTCCATGTGTAGTGTTGCTGATGTTATTGTCCCCAATATGACCGAGGCCACATTTCTGGCAGACAAATATCAGGAAAAAGCAAGCTTGACTGTAGCTGAGGCCAAAGATTTACTCTTTACTTTGCGCGAAATTGGCAGCGCTAATGTGATTGTTACCAGCGCGAAGGTGGATGGCAAGCATGCAACCTTAGTTTTAGAAAATAATTGCGAGGAGGTACAGTATTTGCCATATACCGAGATACCGGTGCGCTTTCCTGGCACTGGGGATATTTTCTCCTCCGTGCTCATCGGCAAATATCTTAAGGGCAGAAGCCTTATTGAGTCCACCCAAGCTGCCATGGATACCGTTGTCAAGCTGATCAGTCTTAATATTGACAATAAGGATAAATATAAAGGTATCCCCTTGGAACAGTATTTGGAGGATTTATAAGTATATAGCTAAATATAATATCAGAGCACTGTTTTTTCTAGGCTTAAGATTTTACATTGGATTTGCCGCTATTTTATTTACAGAGCTGGGGCAGGGTGCTATACTTATTTTAATGATAATTGTAGGGAGGTCTGCTGTATGTCTATTCGTGAGATTTCTTTTCCTTCTGCTAATGGTCGTGATACCATTAAAGCTTGGTCCTATAGCCCCTTAGGTGAACCCAAGGGTGTCATTCAGCTTATTCATGGTTATGGTGAGCATTCTCGCCGTTATCTGCATATGATTAGCAAGTTTAATCAGGCTGGCTACGTAGTATTTGCCGATGACCATCTGGGACATGGCAAAACCGGTGTGGACGGAGGAACCTTGGGTGACCCGCATTCCGGCGGTTATATGACCTATTTGAAGGATGAAAAATCCTTGCATGATATTGCTAAAGAGGCTTATCCGGAGCTTCCCTATTTTGTTTTTGGCCATAGCTGGGGCTCCATGCTGGCCCGTGCTTACGCAGCTTTTTATGGTGAGGACTTGAAGGGCTTAATGCTGTGTGGCCTGTGCTCCCAATGGAAGGGCTGTGAGGTTGAGTACAACGATCCGGAGTTTAAGGCTGCTTACGAGGCCGATCCCTATCAGCCGGCCGGGGCTTGGTTTGATAAGGTTTTCAGTGGTATGACTGATCGGGTAGAAAATCCCAATGGCCCTGCGGATTGGATTGCCAATGACCCGCGTATCGTGGCCGACCATGCAGGGGATATGTTCAATACCTTTGATACTACTTTGGAATTGGCTTATGATTTTGTACAGCTTTATCACTTTATTGAAAGCGACGAATGGGCTCCCATGGTGCCGAAGAGCATTCCTTGCTATTTGATTAGCGGTGACCAAGACCCTTGCGGTAATTATGGTGAGGGCTTGTATCACGTGGCAAATTTGTTGGCTAATAGCGGCCACAAGATTTCCGTTAAAGCCTATAGCGGCTATCGTCATGAAATCCACAACGAGCTGGATTTGCGGGATGAGGTAGAGGCTGGCTTGATTAAGTTTATGGATGATATTTTGGCGTAAAAAACTAGTGTTTTGCTAATTTAAGTGTCTGCTATAGCTAGGCATAAGCGGCAAAATAAAAGTCTGAGAATTGGTTGTAGTGACCTTTTCTCAGACTTTTTTGTTATGTATTTACTTTGCGAGCATGGTTCTAAAGAATATGCTGAGGCTTCTTTATTAGCCTCATCTCCGAAAGTGCATTTTTATATTGAAATATTGTTCATAAAGTGCTATAATGCAAACATAAACACACAACATATGTTTGAATATACTAAAGGAGGTTGTGGTTATGTTTGATAATGAGAGAAGATGCTTTAGGAAGGGCGGCAGGAGAGGGCTGGAAAGCACCCGCAGTCCGGAAGCTAATGCTTCCCAAGCTATTCCTCAAAAAAGGGCAAAGCAGTTCGCTGCCTTCGCGGCTCTAAGAGGATATGCTGAAATGCTAGAAGCCGCAAGGCGTGAGGCCGAGGAAAAGGAGAGGCCGTAGGAGAAGAAGGGATTAAGTAAAAGAAGAGCAGGGTGGCGCTGAAAAAGAGAAAAAGCAGCGCGGCAGCCGCTAGAAAGAGGCCTAGCCAATATTTTCTTTGCATATAAAAACCCCCTCTTATTGCATTTTTGTCTAGTATATCCGTACTATCTTAAAATGCTATTAAGAGGGGGTTAACCTTCAATTAAGTTAATGAGGGACGATAATTTCTACAATGTGATCGTAGGAAGATTACAGTCTGTTGGAGCTGTTCAGCACGTCGCGCATCTTGTGGGCAACCATGTCTTGGATAGCTTGACGAGCGGGCTTCAGGTATTGACGAGGATCGAAATCGCCGGGGTTTTCTACGAAGTGCTTGCGGATGGAAGCGGTCATAGCCAAACGCAGGTCGGTGTCGATATTGATCTTGCAAACGCCGAATTTGCCGGCGCGCAGCAGCATATCCTCAGGAACGCCTTGAGCGCCGTCTAATTTGCCACCGTATTTATTGCACTCTTCCACAAAAGCGGGGATAACGGTGGAAGCGCCGTGGAGTACCAGAGGGAAGCCGGGGAGCAGGTTGGTGATTTTTTCCAGACGAGCGAAATCCAGCTCCGGTTTGCCCTTGAATTTATAAGCGCCATGGCTGGTGCCGATAGCGATAGCCAAGGAGTCGCAGCCGGTGCGCTCTACGAATTCCACTGCTTGATCAGGGTCGGTGTAGGTAGCGTCCTTAGCGGCCACTTTAACAGCGTCTTCTACGCCGGCCAGCTTGCCCAGCTCAGCCTCAACAACAACGCCGCGCTCATGAGCATATTCGACTACGCGACGAGTCATTTCGATATTTTCTTCGAAGGGATGCTTGCTGCCGTCGATCATAACAGAGGTGAAGCCGCCATCAACGCAGGCCTTGCAGATTTCAAAATCTTCGCCATGGTCCAGGTGCAGGCAGATGGGCAAGCCAGTGTCCTCAACAGCAGCCTCGACCAGCTTCATCAGGTAAATGTGGTTAGCATATTTACGAGCGCCAGCGGAAACCTGCAGAATCAGCGGAGATTTTTCGGCTTGGGCTGCAGCCACGATACCTTGGATGATTTCCATGTTATTCACGTTGAAGGCGCCAACTGCATAGTGGCCTTCATAAGCTTTTTTGAACATTTCGGTAGAAGTTACTAAAGGCATTAATATTCCTCCTTAATTATCAGCCCGCAGGCTGAGTTATCCAATGTCTATATACTAATTATAGCACACTATTTGATTATTTAGTATAGGATTTTTCGCAAATCAGAGGGTAAACCGCGAGTAATTTCTAGCATATAGTCGCCCACAGGATGCTTAAAGGCTAGCCGATAAGCGTGCAGGGCATGGCGTGATTGGGGTCCGGGCACGCCGTAAAGATTATCGTCCACTAAGGGATGGCCAAGATAAGCCATATGCACACGGATTTGGTGGGTGCGCCCTGTGAAAAGCCTTATTTTGAGCAGGGTATTGGGCCCATAATAGCCTAAAACCTGATAGGCGGTTTGGGCTTCCTTGCCTCGGGTAAAGTCCACGCAGCGCTCGATAATGCTGCCCTCCTTGCGGGCGATGGGCGCATCGATGAGGCCCTGCTCGTCCTGAAGATGGCCTTGGGCGATGGCCAAATATTCCTTCACGACCTCCCCTTGGCTCAGCCAAAATTGGATGACGGGCTCCTTGGCGAAAATCACTAGGCCGGATGTATTGCGATCCAGCCGTGAAACCGGGTGAATATCGGCGGTAATGCCTCGCTCAGCGTAGTAAGCCTTCACCAAATCATACAGCGTGCCCGTCCATTGGCTTACGGTAGGGTGCACCAGCATGCCGGCTGGCTTATCGAGGATGAGCATAAAATCGTCCTCATAGGCGATCATGGCCGGGGTCAGCGCTGAGGGGAGATGGGGCTGCCATGGCTCCGTTGGAGCAGCGTTAACGCTCAGGGCTTTGCTAGCTTCCATAGGCTTAATGGAGCTGGAGGGGAGCTTTATCCACCACTTCGATGTTATCCAGCTGGGCTTTCAGTTGGCCGCGAATATTGGCCAAATAACGCTTGTACAGCTCCTTTTGCTCGGCTAATTCCGCTTCGGTTAAGCCTTCTTTTTTCTTTTTATGAGCCAGCTCATTAATGCGTTCAATCATTTCCTTCGTTTCCATAGGGAATCACTCCTTTGATGTATGTTTTCTTGCTTGGGAATTTAATAATTATGATAGGGCAAATGGCCCTTGGATAAAAGCTGATTTTGCTCTCTTTATTATAGCAAAGTAGGTTAAAAGGGGCAAGATGGACCTTGTTTTATTGACTGGTATAGGTAATTGTGTTATCATGATAGAAGTGTTAATAAGAATATCTACTGCACTTGTGAAGTGGCTCAAACTGGCTATGGAAAGGCCTGTGGCAGCTTGCAGTGTGATTGATAAATGTATGAGAAAATAAGTATGAGGTGATGATAGATGCAGTGGAAACGGGTTGCCGGAGCTCTTTTATGCGCAGCGGCTGTGGCTTTAGCAGGCTGCGGTGGTGGTCAACAAAAGCAGGCCGCTGATACGAGCAAGGCTTATTTATCCTTGCAGGACGTGGCTGGGCGTAAGGTAGTGCTGGCTCAAAAGCCGGAGCGAGTTGTGAGCTTAAGTCCTTCTTATTTGGGGATGATCGAGGCCGTGGGCGGTAAAATTGTGGGGCGGGCCTCCTCCAAGGTGGGTACTGTTCCTGAGTCCATGAAAAATGTGCCGGAAGTAGGCTTTGTCTTTAATATTAATATGGAAAGTCTGGTGGCACTGCGTCCCGATTTGGTGCTGGCAGGACGAAATCAGCACGAGAAATTTGTGCCCCTGTTGGAATCCAATAAGATTAATGTTATTGAATTTGATGCTAAAACCTATGACGAGGTCAAGAGCACGGTAAAGGTTTTAGGCGATATTTATGGTAATCCTGAGAAGGCGAAGGCTGAAAACGAGCTTTTGGATAAGCAGATTAATGAGATTAAGGCCAAGCTGCCCCAGAATAAGAAGCGTATCGTGATTATGCACGCTACGGCTAGCAGCGTCACAGTGGAGGGCTCTCGTAGTATCGCGGGCTGCGTCAGCGATATTTTAGGCTTTGAGAACGTGGCTGCGGCCGCTTTAAAGGGCAAATCCGATAAAACTCCCTATAGCATGGAAAGCTTGGTGGGTCAAAACCCTGATTTGATTTTCATTACTTCCATGGGCAAGGCGGAGGAAATCGAAAATCGCTTGCGTAAGGATTTTAAAAAGAACCCCGCTTGGAACAGTCTGGCTGCGGTGCAGCAGGGTAAGGTTTATGTGTTGCCGGAGCGTTTGTTCCTGATTAATCCCGGCCTGCGCTATCCTGAGGCTGTGGCCTATATGGCTAAGCAGGTTTACCCAGAGGTTTTTAAAGATGGCAAATAAAGGCTTGGACGGAGCAGTGGAGCGCTTCGGTATTAACCGCACGGCTTGGCGTTTCACGATTTTAATATTGTTTCTCTTTTTGGCTCTTCTGGGAGCATTTTTAAGTCTGACCAAAGGCTCCAGCGTGATTACCATGGAGCAAATTGTGGAGCTTTTGCTGCATCCCGGCGAGGACCCCCAGAGCCAAATTATCTGGAATATTCGCATGCCTCGCACCATTGTGGGCGCGTTGGTGGGCATCAATTTATCCTTATCCGGCGCTATTTTGCAGGCCATTATGCGTAATCCTCTGGCTGATCCCCACATCATTGGCATCTCCAGCGGCGCAGGGCTGGCCGGCGTAGTGATTATGATTTTATTTCCCGCTTTGGAATATTTGATCACCCCGGTGGCCTTTGTGGGTGCTATGCTAGCGGCCATTTGTATTTATATTTTGGCCTGGAAGAATGGCATTAAGCCCGTGCGTATTATTCTGGCCGGTGTGGCTGTATCCGCCTTTTTAAGCGCAGGCATCAGCGGTTTGATGATTTTCTATAGCGATAGAGTGCACGGCGCCTTAATGTGGATGGTGGGCGGTTTGGCGGCCCGTAGCTGGCCCCATGTCAGCATTATTCTGCCCTATGCGATTATCGGCTTAGTGTTGGCCTTGGCCAGCGCGTCCTATCTGAATATTTTGCAGCTGGGCGATGAAATGGCCCGTGGCCTAGGCGTGAACGTGGAGGCAACTCGCATTATTATGACGGCTATCGCGGCGCTCTTAGCGGCCAGTGCGGTGAGCGTGGTGGGGCTGTTAGGCTTTGTGGGCTTAGTCGTGCCCCATGCGGCAAGGCTTTTGATTGGCAGCGACTATCGTTATTTGCTGCCTGCAGCGGCCCTTTTGGGCGTGGCTATAGTGACCCTCAGCGACACCTTCGCTCGCGTTATTTTCGCTCCCATTGAACTGCCGGTGGGCATTATTATGGCCTTTTTAGGCGCACCCTTCTTTCTATTCTTGCTAAGGAGGGAGATCTGATGACGGCGATTTTGGCAGCCCACGGCATTGATGTGGGCATTAATAAAAAGACCATTGTGCATGATTTGTCCTTGGAAATTCCGGAGGGCAAAATCACGGCTATTATCGGTCCCAATGGCTGCGGTAAGAGCACGACCTTAAAGGCTATTTCCCGTATTTGGCCCGTGGAGAAGGGGAGTATTACCTTTAAGGGCAAGGATATTAAGGCTTTCAGCCATCGTGAGTTCGCTCAATGCTTGGCGATTTTGACCCAAGCGCCTACGGCGCCGACGGATTTGACGGTGCAGGATTTGGTGGAGATGGGGCGTTTTCCTCACCGCGGCTTTTTAGGGCGCGGGGACAAGGATGATGCAAAGCATGTGGAGTGGGCCTTGGAGCAGACTAATATGACCAGCATGCGCCAACGCCTTCTGCATACCTTGAGCGGTGGCGAGCGGCAGCGAGCTTGGATCGCGATGGCCTTGGCTCAGCGTCCTCAAGTGTTGCTTTTGGATGAGCCTACCACGTATCTGGATATTTGTCATCAGCTGGAGGTTATGCAGCTTTTGGTGAAGCTGAACAGTGAGTTGGGGCTGACGGTGGTGATGGTTATTCATGAGCTTAATCACGCGCTTCAGTATGCTGATTATGTGGCGGTGATTAAGGCAGGGCGACTGGTGACCTGCGGTGCGCCGAAGGAGATTGTGACTGCAAGGCTCTTGGCGGATGTGTTCCGTGTGCAAGCGGACGAGTTCGCTTGTAGCAATGGGCTAAGAGCGTTAGTGCCTGTGGATTTATGTAAATAAGTAAATTGGCACATTAGCAAATTAGCCGTTCCAATGTTTTGAGAGCACTGGTTCCTTAGATTTATGTAAATAAGAAAATAAGAAAATAAGAAAATAAGTAAATAAGTAAATAAGTAGGCACATTAGCAATCAGCCGTTCGCGACGAATTTCTCAAGCGAGTCGCCAAATTGTGCAAGTGCCACGCACGCAGCAGAATTTGTGCAGGGAGCTGTCCCCTTGGGGATAACGCGAATTTCGTGGGGTACAATCAGGTCGCTGCGGTGTCCAATCTGTTCGCAGAAAGCTTTAGGTTTTCGAAACACTTGCTTCTATTGTACCATCCACTCATTCGCTAAAATTCGTAGCTCACTTGCTGATTTGCTAATGTGCCATTTGCACTTACTATTATCCTACGCATTTACCAGTATTTCATCTTATTATAAAGCAATAAATAATCCCTAAAGTTAGTTCTTTCGCTAACTTTAGGGATTATCTTTTTGTTTTAAATTATACTAAATAGTTCTTCTCTTTCACATGGTCAGAGTGGAGCAGACGCTCAGCGCGCTCGCTCAAGGGCTTCTCTAGGTACTCGCTATACAGCGTTACTACGTCGGGGTTGTTGTGGGATTGACGCAGCTTGCGCTCATCATCCAGCTTGTAGAGCTTCTGGCCCAACATGCCGGCACGTTCCTGGCCGTCATGAATGGGCTGGCCGCCGCCGCCCACGCAGCCGCCGGGGCAGGCCATGACTTCTACGAAGTCATAATGCACCTTGCCGGCCTGCAAATCCTCGATGAGGCGGCCAGCATTACCAAGGCCGCTGACGGTGCAGGTGCGTAGGGTTTTACCAGCGATGGTGAACTCACGCACCTTGCGGCCCTTCTCACCGCGCACATCCACAAAGGCATCTGCCGGAGCCTCCTCGCCAGTCATGGCGAAGTAGGCAGTGCGCAGCGCGGCTTCCATAACGCCGCCGGTAGCGCCAAAGATAACGCCGGCGCCGGTGCTCTTGCCCAGAGGATTATCGAACTCTTCCTCAGGCAATGTAGCAGGGTTGATATGCTCGGCCTTAAGCAGACGCACGAACTCGCGGGTAGTCAAAACGATGTCGATATCGTGGGTGCCGCTGCTACGCATGGAGAGCAGGGCAGCCTCGCGTTTCTTGGAAACGCAGGGCATTACGGAAATAGAGCAGATCTCCTTGGGCTTCAGGCCCTTCTTTTCGGCGAAGTAGGATTTCAAAATAGCGCCAAAAATCTGTTGGGGAGATTTAGTGGTGGACAGGTTGGGCACGAACGCAGGGTATTTTTTGGTCACATAGCTGACCCAGCCGGGGCAGCAGGAGGTGAACATGGGCCAGCGATAGCCTTCAGGGTCTTGCAAGCGCTCTAAAAGCTCATTTGCCTCTTCCATAATAGTTACGTCCGCAGCAAAGCTAGTGTCGAAAACATAATCAAAGCCAATGCGACGCAGGGCAGCAGCCATGCGGGCTTCAGTAGCCATTTCCTCTGGCATATTAAAGGCTTCGGCCCAGGCGGTACGTACCGCAGGAGCAACCTGGACAGCAGTGATCTTAGTAGAATCTGCCAGCGCTTCATAAACCTTGGGCACATCATTGCGCTCCTTCAGAGCGCCAACGGGGCAGTGGGCGATGCACTGACCGCAGAGACTGCAGTTGGAGTCCTCGATGCACATATTTCCAGCCACGTCCACAGTGGTGCGGGAACCAGTGTTTTGTACGTCCCAAATATGCAAATCCTGGACCTTGTCGCAGATTTGCACGCAGCGCATGCATTTGATGCATTTTTTAGAATCGCGAATGAGGGGGAAGTTTTGGTTCCAGGGAGTGTCCACAATCTCCCGCTCGAAGGGAATATCGTAAATGCCCAAATCATTGGACAGCTTTTGCAGGCTGCAGTTACCGCTACGAACGCAGGTCGCGCAAAGGCAATCGTGCTGGGAAAGAATCAGCTCCACGTTAGTGCGACGAACACTGCGAGCCTTGGGGGAATTTGTATAGACAACAAGTCCTTCCTGTACAGGGGTGGTACAGGAGGTGACTACACGATTTTGTCCTTGGATTTCTACGACGCAAACCTTGCAGGCACTGATTTCGTTAATGTCCTTTAAAAAGCAGAGACGGGGAATATCAATACCAACGGTGGCAGCGGCCTGCATAATTGTAGTGCCCTCGGGAACGGAAACTTTTAAGCCGTCAATTGTCAGGTTTACCATTTTAAGGTTCTGCCTCCTTTCAAGGTGCTAAAGCCAAATTTATCGCAGCGCAGACAGCGACCGGCCTCTTGGCAGGCCTCCTGCACTGTCATGCCGCATTCCATGGGCGCGAAGGTTTTCTTACGTTCGCCAGCCTCTTTTTCCGTGAGCTGGATACGACCGCAGGGACGCTTGTCGTCGATGGAGGGATCGGGAATTTCTACATCACAGGTAATAATATGCTCGTAGCCAAGATATTCATCGATATTGGCTGCGGCTACCTTACCAGCGGCAATGGCGCGAATAACGGTAGCAGGGCCAGTTACGCAGTCGCCGCCGGCGAAAACGCCCTCATTATTGGCCAGCTCGCTGCTGGACAGAGCGGAAATGGTACCGCGTTTAATCTTGATGCCTGCTTCCTCGAAGGGACGCAGCATAATGCCTTGACCGATGGCCACAACGATAATATCGCAGGGAATGCGCTGTAGATCCACATCCGCATGGATGGGGCGGGCGCGACCCCAGGCGTCAATGGGGCCGATGATTTGGGGCTCTACCCACAGGGCAGCAACCTTGCCGTTAGCGTCGGCTTCAATATGATGAGGAGCTTTCAGGCCGTAGAGCTCTGCGCCCTCGGCAATAGCGCCCTCGATTTCCTCGGGCAGAGCGGTCATGTCGTCCTGACGACGACGGTAAGCGATAATAACCTTTTTCGCGCCTAAACGAATGGAGCTGCGTGTGCAGTCCATGGCTACGTTACCACCGCCGATAACCACGACGGTTTTATCCTTGAAGTCAGGCATTCTTTCCTCGCCGATTTCCCGCAGCATTTCCACAGCGCTAATTACGCCTTGGGAATCCTCGCCGGGAATGCCAATCTTTTTATCGGTATGAGCGCCGATGGCGATATAGACTGCGTCGAATTCAGCGCGCAGTTTATCGAAGGGAATCTCGCCCTCACCATTGCCGATACGACTGTTCAAATGCACTTCAACGCCGGTGGAGAGAATAGCGTCCAGATCCTCCTGCAGGCGCTCACGGGGGAAGCGATAAGCAGGGATGCCATAGCGGAGCATACCGCCGAGCTTGCTCTTTTCTTCAAATACCACCGCATGGTGACCCATGAGCTCCAGATAATAAGCGGCGGAAAGACCACTGGGGCCGCCGCCGATAATGGCGATACGCTTACCGGTGGATTCTTCCTTGGTGGGTACGGGCACAGTATTGCTGGGAGCGTTGTCCACGGCCATGCGCTTCAAGCCGCGAATATTGATGGCAGCATCAATCATGTTGCGGCGGCAGCGGGATTCGCAGGGATGCTCGCAGATCAGGCCACAGGCGGTGGGGAAGGGGTTGTCCTTGCGAATGAGCTTAACAGCGTCCGCATAGCGACCAGCGCCCACCAGAGCGATGTAGCCGGGGATATCCACTTGAGCGGGGCACAGAGCCACGCAGGGAATGGATTGATGCAAATGCACGGAGCATTTGCCCTTTTTAATATGGTTAATATAGTCCTCACGGAAGCCTTCCAAGCCTGCCAATACCATTTTGGCAGCTTCAAAGCCGATGGCGCAGTCAGCGCTATTGGCTACGTTTTCAGCAGTGCTTTGGATTAAATCCAGAGTTTCCATGGTGGCTTTGCCATCCAGCACATCCTCCATGAGATTTTGTAATTGGGCAAGACCAACACGGCAAGGAACACATTTGCCACAGGTTTGGGCGTGGCAAACCTTCAAGAAGGAGAGCTGCAGGTCAACAGGGCACAGTCCCGGAGGGCTGGCGATGATGTGTCGCTCTAGGTCTTTATATAAGCGTTCAACCGTCAGTTGGGCTTGGTCAGGTGTTGCGATTTTTAAACGACTCATATTCATCCTCCCAAAAAGCATACACTAATTGATAAATTTGTATACTTTATATTATACCTAAAATTTGTGGAAACTGCAAGTTTTTGGGAGAAGAATATGTGTATATATCTTAACAAATTAGCGAAAAATATCCTTGAAATTAGAAAACCATGTGGCTTTTTTTGCCCTGCTTTCTTTTTAAAAGCACCTATCTGTGGTATACTTAACTGGGTGAATGATTCTGCGAAAAATGGATAAACGGTAATGCAGTTTATTCTCCTATAGAAGAGGTGTTTTGTAATGAAGCTTTCCTTAGTTCATTTGGTTAGCTTAGGGCTGACCTTACTTGTGACAATGCTGCCGGGTATTATCGCCTCGCGCCGCATCAAGTCCGCTGATGATTATAATGTCGGCGGACGTAGCGCAGGCGTGGGCCTGGTCGCTGGCAGTATTATCGGTACGATTGTAGGCGGAGCAGCCACCGTGGGCACGGCCCAGCTGGGCTTTAAGCTGGGCCTGACGGCCTGGTGGTTCACTCTGGGTAGCGGCATCGCCTTGCTGATCATGGCGCTCTTTTACGCCAAGCCACTGCGGGCCAGCGGCCTGACCACAGTGGCGGAGTTTCTCGTGACCAACTACGGCAAGCCAGCGGGCTGGCTCGCCACTGTAAGCTCCTGCGCCGGCATTTTCTTTAGCATTGTGGCCAGTACTCTGACCGCTTTGCATTTGGTAGCCGGTATTTTCGGGGTTAATCTCTATGCGAGCGCGGCGCTGATTTTGTTGATTACTGCGGGCTTCGTTTTCTTCGGCGGCATTAGCGGTAGCGGCATGGCCGGCATTATGAAGATAGTTTTTGTTTTCGCTAGTATTTTCGTAGGTGGCGTTTTAGCCTTTTTTGAGATGGGCGGCAGCGCCGGCCTTACGGCGGCCTTTCCGGCCCATCCTTGGTTCAGTCTCTTCGGCCGCGGTATGGAGGATGGTCTCTTTAGCCTTTGCTCCATGATCGTAGGCGTTATTTCTACTCAAACATATGTACAGGCGTTGTTTAGCGCTAAGGATAGTAAAACCGCGGCAGTTGGCTGCGTTACCGCTGCCTGCATCGTCATTCCCGTGGGCTTACCCTCGGTGATGATTGGTATGTTCATGCATGCGCATCATCCTGACATCAATTCCATTGATGCGCTGCCCCTGTATTTATCCACCTATTTGCCCGATTGGCTGGGCGGTATCGGCTTAGCGGCCCTGCTGCTATCGGCCCTGGGCTCCATCGCAGGTCTCGCCTTGGGCATCGGCACCATGATTAGTCGCGATATAATTAGCAAGCTGTGGCGCAGCGCGACATCAGTTAATCTGCTCTGGGCCAGCCGCTTTAGCGTGCTTTTGGCTACGGTAGCGGCCATTGTTTTCGTTTTCTTCCATCTTGATTCCTCCGTACTGGAGTGGAATTATCTATCCATGGCCCTCAGGGGAAGCGGTATCTTTTTGCCCTTGACCTTCTGCGTCTTCTTCCCCCATAAGGTGCGAGCCTCCATGGGCGTGGCTGCCATGGGCGCAGGTATTTTCGCGGCGCTCTTTTGGAAGAACATTAGTCCCTGGCAAATTAATAGCCTCTTCCCGGCCTTGGTTTATAATTTAATTTTCTTGGCGATAGGTCTATGGTGGGGTAAAAAGGGCGAGCAGTGATTCTTTCGCGTCAGTGGATAAGTAGATTAGTATAATTCAATGATGATATTTTATAAAGGATAAGCTTATGAATGATCAAAACTTTACCCATTTACATGTGCATACGGAATATAGTCTGCTGGACGGTGCCTCGAAAATCTCCGAGCTGGTGGCCTATGCTAAGGAGCTGGGCATGGAGGCGCTGGCCATTACGGATCACGGCGCCATGTATGGCGCGGTGGAGTTTTATCAGGAATGCAAGAAGCAGGGCATCAAGCCGATTTTGGGCTGTGAGGTCTATTTGACCAAGGGCTCTCATTTTGAGAAAAATAATCGTGGCATGTTCCACTTGATTTTACTGGCGGAAAATATTACGGGCTACCACAATCTGATGAAGCTGGTGAGTATTGGTCAGGTGGAGGGCTTTTACTACAAGCCCCGTATTGATAAGGAGGCCCTCAGGGCTCATAGCGAGGGCTTGATTTGTCTCAGCGCTTGTATCGCCGGTGAGCTGCCTGTGTACATTTTGCAGGATAATTTGGAGGGTGCTCGCCGCTGCATCGAGGAATATATCGATATTTTCGGTAAGGAGAATTATTTTTTAGAGATTCAGGATCACGATTTAGAGGAGGAGCATAAGGTAACTGCCGCCTTGAAGACTTTGGCTAAGGAATATGGCCTAGGCCTTGTGGCTACCAACGATTTGCACTATGTGCGACGGGAGGATGCGGCAGCTCAGGATATTTTGCTTTGCATCCAGACTACCAGCACGGTGGATGAGCCTGACCGCATGCGTTTTCCCAATGATAGCTTTTATTTAAAGAGCTACGAGGAAATGGCGGAGCGCTTCGGGGATTGTCCCGAAGCGTTGGCCAATACCAATAAAATCGCTGCTCGCTGTAATGTGGAGCTGGAGTTTGGTCATTTATTATTGCCGGAGTTTCCCGTGCCCAAGGGCTATGATACGGCTGGTTATTTGCGTCACTTGTGCGAGGAGGCGCTGCCCAAGCGCTATCCGGTGGTGGACGAGAAGATTCGCCAGCGCTTGGAGTTCGAGCTGAAGATTATCAATGATATGGGCTACGATGCCTATTTCCTCATTGTGTGGGATTTCATCAATTTCTGTCGGGAAAGAGATATCCCGGTGGGCCCGGGGCGCGGCAGCGCCGCGGGCAGCGTAGTGGCTTATTTGCTCCACATTACCAATGTGGAGCCCCTGCGCTACCATTTGCTCTTTGAACGTTTCCTAAATCCTGAGCGTGTCAGCATGCCCGATATTGATACGGACTTTTGCTATGAGCGTCGTCCGGAGGTACTGGAATATGTGGTGCAGCGCTATGGCAAGGAACGAGTAGCGCAGATCATTACCTTCGGTACGCTGCAGGCTAGAGCAGCCGTGCGTGACGTGGGCAAGGCCCTAGGCATGAGCTACGGCGCGGTGGATGAGATCGCTAAGATGATTCCCCGGGAGCTGGGTATCACCCTGGACAAGGCCTTGAATAACAAGGATTTGCGCGAAGCCTACGAAACGAGGCCTGAGGTGAAGCAGCTCATCGATTTGTCCAAGAGCGTGGAGGGGTTACCTCGCAACGCTGGTACCCACGCCGCCGGCGTTATCATCGCGCCGCGGGATTTGCGAGAGTATGTGCCCTTGCAGCTGGGCGCTGATACGGACGGCATGATTACCCAATACGATAAGGATAAGGTGGAGGAGCTGGGCCTTTTAAAAATGGACTTTTTAGGCCTGCGCACCTTGACCGTTATCGGGGATAGTATAAAATTTATTAAAGAAACCACCGGTGAAGTGGTAGATATAGATAATATTCCCTTAGAGGATGAAGCTACCTGCGAGATGCTGCGCAGGGGCGACACTACCTGCGTCTTCCAGCTGGAATCCGCGGGCATTACTAAGCTTTTGGTGGATCTTGCGCCTACTAGCTTTGAGGATTTAATCCCCTTGGTAGCCCTCTACCGTCCCGGCCCTCTGGGCACGGGTATGGCCGAGGACTTTATCGCTGGCCGGCACGGCCAGCGCACTGCCCAGGTGCTCCATCCGCTGATGGAGCCCATTTTAGAGGATACCTACGGCGTTATTCTCTATCAGGAGCAGGTTATGCAAATCACCTCCGCTCTGGCCGGTTTCACCCTGGGCCAGGCGGATATTATGCGCCGGGCCATGGGCAAGAAGAAGGCCTCGGTGCTAGAGAGCATGCGTCAGGATTTCGTGGAGGGCGCTAAGCGTGAGCACAATATTCCTGAGCAGCTCAGTCAGCAGATTTTCTCCCTCTTACAGCATTTTGCTGGCTATGGCTTCAATAAATCTCACTCTGTGGCCTATGCTTTGGTGGCCTACCAGACGGCCTATTTAAAGGCTCACTGGCGGCCCCAGTTTATGGCAGCTTTTTTAAACAGCGTTATTGGCGACAGTGACAAGCTGAGCTGGTATATTTCTGTATGCCGCAACGATAAGATTGATATTTTGCCACCGGACGTTAACGAAAGCGGCTACCATTTTACTGTTCACGGCAGCAAGGCCATTCGCTTTGGCTTAGCTGGCATCAAGAGCATGGGCGATGGGGCTGTGCAGGAAATCATCAAGTCACGGGCCAAGGATGGACCCTTTACAAGCTTGATGGATTTTTGCAACCGGGTAAGCATGCGTTTAGTGAATAAACGCGCTCTGGAAAATCTCATTCGCAGTGGCGCTATGGATTCCTTCGGCGCCAAGCGCTCCCAGCTGCTGAATATTATGGATAGAGCCGCGGAAATGGGCGCAGCCTATCAAAAGGATAAGGCCGGAGGCCAGCTGGGCCTCTTTGATGATGAAGAAACTCTGGCGGCCTCGGAGATCAAGCTGCCTGCTCTTGAAGAGCTGCCTAAGGAAATTATTTTGCAAAACGAAAAGGAGCTTTTAGGCTTCTATGTGACGGACCATCCACTGAGCGAGTACCAAAAGGCGCTAGAGCGCTATATGCCCTTGTACCAATTCGTAGGGGAGAGCGATATTAAGGATGGGCAGTTCGTGCGAGTGGCTGGCATAATTTCCAACTGCTCTATTAAAAACACGAAAAAGGGCGATACCATGGCGCTCCTGACTTTGGAGGATTTCACTGGTCGGGCCAATGTGATCGTTTTTAGTCGCTTGTACCATGAGTGTCTGAGGGAAATTTTTGAAGACAATATTGTGGCCATCGAGGGTCGCTTCAGCGTGGACGAGCGTGAGAGCAAGATTGTGGCCCAGAGCGTTACTCGTTTGAGCAAGAAAGCGCCTAGTGAGGTCAAGCTGAAAATTGAGGCGTATTTGGAAAATCCCTTGGTGCAAAGGGAGCTGCTGCAGGCCTTTCAAAAATTCCATGGGGATGACGTGGTCTATCTAAAGCTGATGGGCTCTCGCAAAATCATTAAAACTACTTCTAATTATTGGGTTAACAGTGAAGCTGAGGGCTTTAAGGAGGCCATGGAAAGAATTTTAGGCAAGGATTGCTTTGTATAAAAAAGAAGCTTTTTTGCCTAAAATTATGTTAAATATGCAACGGTTATGCAAGAATAGTGGAAATAGACTTGCAAGTCTATACTGAAAAATGATACAATATAGAGAGTCATGTGTATATAACAATTGCAAGGAGGCTGCAAATGAATATTATAGTATGTATCAAACAAACTCCGGATACGGAGAAGGTAAAATTCAATCCGGAAACTCGCACCCTGCTTCGTGAAGGCGTGGAGAATATTATGAACCCCTTCGATATGCAGGCTTTGGAAACAGCGCTCATCCTGAAGGATAAGTTCGGTGGTAAGGTGACCTGCATTTCCATGGGTCTGCCTCAGGCTACCGATGTGCTGAAGGAAGCTTTGGCTATGGGCGCTGACGATGCTGCCCTTATCAGCGACCGCGCATTGGCTGGCTCCGACACTCTGGCGACCAGCTTGACTTTAGCTGCTGCCATTAAAAAGATTGGCGACTACGATTTGATTCTTTGCGGTAAGCAAGCAGTGGATGGCGACACCGCTCAGGTTGGTCCGGAAATAGCTGAGCATTTGGGTCTGCCCCAAATCACCGGTACCTTGAAGCTGGATTATGTGGATGAGCGTTTCGTAGCTTATCGCGAAAATGATAACTATTCTGAGACCTTGGCTTGCGCTGCGCCCCTTCTGGCAACTGTTAATACTGCTGAAAAGGAGCCCCGTTTTGCCAGCATTAAGGGTAAAATGAAAGCGCGTAAGGCTAAGATTCCTACCTGGACCATTGAGGATTTGGGCTTGGCGCCGGAGCAGGTAGGTCTGACCGGCTCTCCCACCAAGGTTAGAAAATCCTTCACCCCGACTCCGCCGGAAATCCACAGCGAAATCATCGCGGAAGAGGACGCGGATGTAGCTGTAGATATGCTTTTTGAAAAGCTTGTGAAAGCTGAAATTATTACTCGTTGAGGTGAATGTAAATGGCAATGAAAGTAGATAGAGATAAATGTATCGGCTGTGAATCCTGCACTATGGTTTGCCCCGTAGGCGCCATTAGCATGGTTGACGGCAAAGCTATGATTGATCCGGAGCAATGCATTTCCTGTGGCGCCTGTGTAGGTGAGTGCCCTGTAGAAGCGATCGCTCCCGAAGCGACGGCAAAGGCAGAGGTTGCCAATAATGAAGGCAAGGATATGTGGGTTATTTGCGAGCTGGATAAGAATGATGCTCTGCCGGTTTGCTATGAGCTCATCGGCGCCGCTAATGGCTTAGCTAAAAAAGCCGGTGACCAATGCTGCGCTGTTATCATCGGCAATGGCGTTGCCGAGCTGCCCGCCAAGATGATCGCTGCTGGCGCTGACAAAGTTTATGTGATCGACAGCGACAAATATACTGATTATCATACCGAATTATATACCGATGCTGTATGCCAGTTGGTTGAGGCCTATAAGCCCTCCGCTTTGCTGCTGCCCGCTACCATCGATGGTCGCGATTTGGCTCCCCGCATCGCGGCACGTCTGCACACCGGCCTGTGCGCAGACTGCACCGCTGTAGACATTACCGATGATAATTTGGTAGCTTGGACTCGTCCCGCTCTGGGCGGTAACATTTACGCGACCATCGTCTGCGATGAGCATCGTCCCCAAATGGGCACTGTTCGTCCCAAGGTTTTCAAGCCCTTGGAAGCGGACCCCAGCCGTACCGGTGAGGTAATCGCCTTCACCCCGGTGGACAGAGTTGAAAACAAAGTAGAAATCCTGAAGAAGGTTCCCAATGCTGGCAGCAACTCCATTAAGCTGGAGGATGCTGAGGTTATCGCTGCCGGTGGCCGCGGCATGGGCACCCAAGAAAACTTCGATAAGCTGGCAGAGCTGGCAGGCCTCTTCGAAAAGGGCGCTGTGGCAGGCTCCCGTGCTGTTATTGATGCTGGTTGGATGGCTCATTCCCAACAGGTTGGCCAATCCGGTAAAACCGTTACTCCGCACATCTATTTTGCCTGCGGCATTAGCGGCGCGGTACAGCATATTTCCGGCATGAAGGAATCCGACATTATTATCGCCATTAATAAGGACGCCTCCGCGCCTATTTTCAGTGTAGCTCATTATGGCATTGTTGGTGATGTGAATACTATTCTGCCGAAGCTTATTGAAAAGATTAAAGCTTATAAGGAATAAGCGAAGCTTATATTGTCATTACCACTAGAGGCGTTCTATTTTTAGGATGCCTCTAGCCTTATTCACGCGATAATTATTCATATTTTAGATAAAAGGAAAAATAAAACCAATAGGAGTTTTACTATGTGGAAGGTATTATATATCGCTCCCACTGAAGCGCAGGCTCAAAGAATTCAACAGCTGCTGAGCGAAAATGGCTTTTTAGTAAAGGTGAAAAGCTCCGGCGGCAAGCATAATAAGGCTTTCGAAATCTGCGTCCCCGTTTCTGAAGCAGAGGACGCATATGAGGTTTTGTGCGAACATAAATTTCAGTGCTGAGGGGGTTCGGTTCTGATGAAAAAAACGAAAATTATTTGCACTATGGGTCCTAGCACTGACGATGTTTCTCTGCTTACCCAAATGATGCAGTCCGGTATGGATTTGGCTCGCTTTAACTTTTCCCATGGCGATCATGAGGATCATGGCAAGCGTTTGAGCCTGGTGCGTCAGGCGGCGGCTAGAGCAGGGAAGGTTATCGCCACCATTGCCGATACAAAGGGGCCTGAGATGCGCCTTGGCATGTTCAAGGATAATAAAATCCAGCTCAGCGAGGGTGATGAGTTTACCCTGACCACGGAGGAATATTTGGGCGACCAGCGCAAGGCTCACGTTAATTATGCTGGCTTGCCCGAAGAATTGGCTGTGGGTAGCAGCATTCTTTTGGCGGATGGTCTGCTGTCCTTAAAGGTGACGGCTATCGAGGGTCCGGAGATTAACACCATTGTGGTTAACGGCGGTGAGCTTAGCTCTCGCAAGCGTGTGGCCTGCCCCGGCATCGAGCTGAAGCTGCCATTCCTGTCCGAGCAGGATAAGGCTGATATTCTTTTTGCGGCTAAGCATGATATGGATTATGTGGCTGCTTCCTTCGTGCAAAAGGCCGATGATGTCATCGCCATTCGCAAGGTGCTGGAGGAAGAGGGCTACCACATGGGCATCATTTCTAAGATTGAGAATGAAGCCGGTGTGAAGAATATCGACGAGATTATTAATGTTTCCGACGGAATTATGGTAGCTCGCGGTGATTTGGGCGTGGAGATTCCCACGGAGGATGTGCCCATCGTGCAAAAGGAGATTATTTCCCGTTGTAACAAGGCCGGTAAACCCGTAATCACGGCCACGCAAATGCTGGAGAGCATGATGAATAGCTATCGCGCAACCCGAGCCGAGGCTAGCGACGTGGCTAATTCCATTTTTGATGGTACAGATGTGATTATGCTCAGCGGTGAGACTGCTTCCGGTAAATATCCCCTGGAGGCAGTGCAGACCATGGCTAAGATTGCCGAGCGTACGGAAAAATCCTTGGATTATCTGACCTTGTTTAAGAGTAAGGGCCTCAACGAGCGCATTCATTCTACGGATGCTATCAGCCACGCTACGGTGCAGATCGCTACGGAAATTAGGGCCAACGCTATTTTGACCATCACCGAGTCCGGCTTTACGGCGCGGATGATCGCTAAATATAAGCCCTGGTCCCGGGTTGTGGCCGTATCCCGTTTGGAGAAAAGCGTGCGTATGATGCAGCTCTTTTGGGGTGTGGAGCCCTTGCTGGGGCCCTATAGCGCCAATACGGACGAAATGATCGAGCTCAGTCTGCAATGCGCTTTACATAATGGAGCCATCGGCGATGGCTCTTCCGTTGTTATAACTGCGGGCGTGCCCATTGGCACTCCCGGCAGTACGAATTTGATTAAGGTGGTTACTGTGGGTAATAAGCTTTTAAGCGCTACCGGCATCGGCCGCAGATCCGTTACCGGCAAGCTGTGCGTATGCAAAACCTATGATGATTTCGCTAATAAGCTGCAAAAGGGCGACGTTCTGGTTGTGGACGTGCTCAACGATGAATTTGTGCCGGCTGCTTCCGCCAAGGCCGCAGCTATTATCGCTGAGGAAGGCGGCTTGACCTCCTCCACCGCCATTGTGGGCATTACCTGCGGCTTGCCCGTTATTGTTGGAGCTGCTCGCGCTACCAGCGCTCTTACGGATGGGGTATTGGTTACTGTGGACCCGGTTAGCGGCGATGTTTACGAAGGCGACATTAATTTATAAGGATAAAAGTATTGTAGAAAGATATTGCAATGGACAAGATTATGGACACTGCATTAACTGAATTAGTGGTTAAAATATGCTTAGAGGTCCGTCAGGGCTTGACTCAGGAGGCAGCCGTTGACTTTGGTAAGCTAGTGGCTTCTCAAAAAAGCGCTCAGGACCATGTTTGCTGGCTAGGAGCTGTGGAGACCTGTCTTGTGACCGCGGCTAGATGTAAGCAGGTGGAGCTTGCTCAGGGCTGGTTAAGAGCCGTGAGTCCTCTGCTGGTAGGCGCGGAGCAACAGTCTGTAGCAGGATTAATAGCTGCTAGAGGCGAGCTGCTCTTGAAGCTGTGCTTTGCGGTATGCGATAAACGCTTGGAAAAGTTATTTCCCTTGTTACAGGCTCAGTGGCGGGGCTGGCTGGACGCTGTAGAGAATACTCAAGAGGTACAGCTCTTGTGCGGTGAGCTCCTGAATTTGGCAGCGAGAATGGCACGGCGGGGCTGGCGTCCGGAAGTGCGCTTTGTCCTGCGATTGGTGGCCAGAGCAGCTCTCAAGGGTGGTCGACAGAAGCAAGAGGAAAGGCTGCCCCTGTGGCGGAGCATTTTGGCTCGCTTATCCCTGCATTTTACAGGATATGCTCGCTGGGACAGCTTCGCTAAGGCCTGTGAGGCCTATGGGGAGCTGGTATCGCTGCTGCTGCTGTTAGCGCGTCGCTCCGGTCGTAAGGATCTGCCTTGGGCTGTGAGAACCGCTTCCTTACAGCTGGCGCTGAGAACTGTACGGGATTTAGTGACCAATAATGCTCGCTCAAATATGCAGGAGGATATGGATATCTTCCGCCAATGGTATCAATATTTGTGGCAGCTGGCGGGAGAGGATCCGGCTCGCAAGCACAAGCTGCTGCTTTTGCTGCAGCTGAGCATTCGCTATTGGCAATTGACCTTGCCTAAAAGCAGCAAAAAGCAGCTGCGCTTTTTAGAGGATTTGCTGCAGCCTAATTTAATCAACGCAGAGTATGAGGAGCTGCTGCAAAGTGTTTCTTAATATTTCCCTATTCCAGATGTCGAAATAATTTATAGAGGTGTAATCATGGCTAAAATTGTTGTAGTTGGTAGCTGTAATATTGATATTACAGTGGAATGCGACCGCTGGGCGAAGCCCGGCGAAACCATTTTTGGTAAGCGCCTCACGGTGAACCCTGGTGGCAAGGGCGCCAACCAGGCTGTAGCCGCTGCTCGCCTAGGGGCGGAGGTAACCATGGTGGGCTGCATTGGTGACGATGTGTATGGCCAGCTGGTGCAAAAGGCTCTCAAGGAAAATAATGTGGATGCTACCTATGTGAAGGTGCTGCCCGGTGAAAACAGCGGCACCGCTCATATCACTGTGGCCGAAAACGATAATAGCATTATCGTTATTAAGGCTGCCAATGATCTGGTGTCCCCTGAGCTTATCGATGAGGCTTGGGAGGTTATCAAGGCAGCGGATATGGTGCTTTTGCAGCACGAAATTCCCGCTGCGACCAATGCCTATGTTATCGAAAAATGCTATGCTGCCGGTGTGCCGGTGCTGCTGAACCCGGCTCCTGTGGCTCCCGTGCCGGCCGAGCTTTTGGCCAAGGTTACGTATTTGACTCCCAACGAGCATGAGGCAGCTATTCTCTTTGCCGGCGAGGGCAAGGCCGATATTCTAGGTCGCAACCAGGGCAAGGTGATTATGACCTTGGGTAGCAAGGGCGTGGCCTATGCTCAAAAGGGTCAGGTTTATAATGTACCGGGCTTTAAGGTGCAGCCGGTGGATACAACCGGCGCCGGTGATACCTTTAACGGCGCCTTTGCCGTAGCTCGCGCTAATGGCAAAAACATGTACGATAGCATCAGCTTCGCCAATGCGGCCGCGGCTCTGTCCGTGCAAAAGCTGGGCGCTCAGGGTGGTATGCCCTATTTAAATGAAGTAGAGGAGATGTTGAAATAATGCAAAAGGGCGGAATGTTAAACAGCTCCATCGCTAAGGTTTTGGCAGATTTGGGCCATACTGATACCATTGTTATTGGCGACTGCGGCTTGCCGGTTCCGGCTGGTGTGCCCAAAATCGACTTGGCCTTAAAGCCCGGTATGCCTTCCTTTGTGGATGTGGTTACCGAGGTAGCCAAGAATATGGTTATTGAAAAGGTAGAGATCGCTAGCGAAATGGAAGGGCGTAATCCTGAGGTTTATGCTGCTATGCAGGCTCTTTTCCCAGAGCAGGAATGGATTATTGACGTGAACCACAAGGCCTTTAAGGAAGCCACAAAAAAAGCTAAATGCGTGATTAGAACCGGAGAAATCACTCCCTACGCTAACATTATTTTGCACAGTAATGTTTTCTTTTGAGGTTAGGTTATGGAAATAGAATTGAGAAACATCCACAAAGCCTTTGGCAGCAACCAGGTTTTAAAGGGTGTAAATTTAAAACTAAAAAGTGGTGAGGTCCACGCCCTGATGGGCGAAAATGGCGCTGGTAAGTCCACGCTGATGAATATTCTCACCGGTATTCATAAGCAGGATCAGGGTCAGATTTTCGTGGACGGCAAGGAGGTCAGCTTCAAGAATCCTCTGGAGGCTGAAGCGGCTGGCATCGCCTTCATTCATCAGGAGCTGAATATTTGGCCTAATCTGACCATTTTGGAAAACCTTTTCATGATGCACAGCGTGGCCAACTCCTGGGGCGTGCTGGACTTTAAGAAAATGCGCCAAATCGCCGAAGAAAAATGCAAGGAAATCTCTATCGAGCTGCCTCTGGACGCGGAAGCAGGGGAGTGCAGCGTGGGCCAGCAGCAGATGACGGAAATCGTGCGTAATCTGCTAGTGGATGCCAAGGTAGTCATCATGGACGAGCCCACAGCGGCTTTAACGGAGCGTGAAACCGATAAGCTCTTTGAGGTAATGCGTTCCCTGAAAAAGCGCGGCGTAGCCATGGTTTATATTTCCCACCGCATGGAGGAAGTCTTCAGCCAATGCGACACAGTCACAGTTATGCGTGACGGCGTGTCCGTGGATACTAAGTCCGTAGCTGCCTATGGCCGTGAGCAAATTGTGCGGGATATGGTTGGTCGCTCCATTACGGAGTTTTATCCGCCCCGTGGCAATAAGCCCGGTGAGGTCGTGCTGGAGGTTAAGGATTTTCATCAGCCGGGACTGTTTCACAATATTAGCTTTAACCTGCGTAAGGGCGAGATTCTGGGCGTAGCGGGCCTTATGGGCGCCGGTCGCACAGAAATTATGCGAGCTATTTTCGGCGTGGACGGCTGCAAGGGCGGCGAGATTACCCTTCATGGCAAGCCTCTGCATATTAAAAAGCCCGAGGATGCTATTAAAGCTGGCATTGGCTTTGTTACAGAAAACCGCAAGAGCGAAGGCCTGATTTTGGATTTTTCCATTTTACGCAATATCGCTCTGCCCAGCGTGGATAGCTTCGCAACTAAGAGCGTTATCAATTTTAAAAGCTTGCATGAATTTGCCGAGCGTATGGCCTCCAAGCTAGGGGTCAAAGCCCAGGATCTTGATTTAGAGGCGGGCGCACTCTCCGGCGGCAACCAACAGAAGGTTGTTATCGCGAAATGGGTTGGCAAGAAGCCGGAAATTATCATCATGGACGAGCCCACCCGTGGTATTGACGTGGGAGCGAAGCGTGATATTTATGAGCTGATGAACGAGCTGACGGCCAACGGCGTTTCCATTATTATGGTTTCCTCCGAGCTACCGGAGGTTCTAGGCATGAGCGACCGCATCATGGTTATCCATGAGGGCCGCATTGCCGGTGAGCTGCTTCATGATGAGGCAGACCAAGAAAAAATCATGGCCTTGGCCACGGGAGGGCAATAATTATCATGAATATGAAAGCAATGTTAAAAAAAACCGGCTCCGTTATCGGTCTGGTGGTGCTGTTCGTAGTAATTTCCTGCTTGAATAGCAGCTTTATTGAACCTAGCAATTTGAAGAACCTGCTGCGTCAGGTATCCATTAATGCTCTTATTTCCTTCGGCATGACCTTTGTCATTCTGACCGGCGGCATCGATTTGTCCGTAGGTAGTATCTTAGCTCTGTCCTCTGTTTTGATGGGCAGCTTTATTAAAACTGGTCATGATCCTATATTGGGTATTGTTTTGGCCTGCCTCATGGGCGCTGTTTTAGGCGCGATTAACGGTTTAGTTATCACTAAGGGCAAGGTGGCTCCTTTTATTGCGACCTTGGCCACGATGACTATTTTCCGTGGCCTGACCCTGGTTTATACCAATGGTAACCCCATTAGCAGCTTGACAGAAAGTGAAGCCTTCCATGGCTTTGGCCAGGGCTTCTTTCTGGGCCTGCCCGTGCCTGCCATTATGATGCTTTTAATGTTTGCTGTGTCCTACTTCATTTTGCACAAGACCACCCTTGGTCGTAAAACCTATGCTGTAGGCGGCAACGAAAAGGTTTCCTTCATTGCAGGTATTAAAATTGACAGAATCAAAATTTTCGCTTATACTATTACAGGCTTTTTGTGCGGCATGGCAGGCGCCATCCTCACCAGTCGTTTGAACAGTGCTCAGCCCACTGCCGGCACCGGCTATGAGCTGGATGCCATTGCCGCTGTTGTATTGGGCGGCACTAGCCTGAGCGGCGGCAAGGGTCGAATCGTTGGCACCATTATCGGTGCTTTGATTATCGGCACTCTCAATAATGGCTTGAACATTTTGAATGTATCCAGCTTCTATCAACAAGTTGTCAAAGGTATTGTAATTTTGCTGGCAGTCCTTATGGACCGCAAAAAGTCTTAAAAATTTTTAGGAGGCATTTTAAGCATGAAAAAAATTTTATTGGTATTATCCTTAATCGTAGCCATGGCTATGATGATCGTAGGCTGCGGTGGCGGCGACAAGAAGGAAGCTGCTAAGGACGGCGGCAAGAAAATCACCGTCGGCTTCTCCGTATCCACCCAAAACAACCCCTTCTTCGTAGATTTGGCTAAGGGTGTACAAGCAAAGGCTAAGGATATGGGCGTTAACGTGAAGATCGTCGACGCGCAAAACGACCCTGCTAAGCAAGCTAACGATATTGCTGACCTGCTGCAATCCAATATTAGCGTTCTTTTGGTTAACCCTGTTGACTCCGCTGCTATCTCCACTTCTGTAAAGGCTGCTAACAAGGCCAATATCCCCGTAGTTTGCCTGGACCGCAGCGCTGACGCTGGCAAGGTTGTTTCCCTGGTTGCTTCTGATAACGTAAAGGGCGGCGAAATGGCTGCTGAATACATTATCAAAAAGCTGGGCGAAAAGGTAAAGGTTGCTGAACTGGAAGGTATCCCCGGCGCTTCTGCTACTCGTGAACGTGGTCAAGGCTTCCACAAGCTGGCTGATAGCAAGCTGAGTGTTGTTGCTAAGCAATCCGCTGACTTCGACCGTTCCAAGGGCTTGACCGTAGCTGAAAACATGCTGCAGGCTAATCCGGACGTAAAGGCTATTTTCGCTCACAACGACGAAATGGCTCTGGGCGCAATCGAGGCTGCTAAATCTGCCAACAAGAAAATCTTCATCGTTGGCTTCGACGGTACTGCTGACGGCGTGAAGGCTGTTGAAAACGGCACCATGAGCGCAACTATCGCTCAACAACCTGAGGTTATGGGCAAGCAAGGTCTAGAAGTAGCTGTCAAGGCTGCTAAGGGCGAAAAGGTTGACGCAAAGGTTTCCGCTCCTTTGAAGCTCATCGAAAAGAAATAATTTAGACAACAGAATTTTACTCACTTCCTGACAACTTGTGAGAAAACTGAGCCCCCACAGCGTAAGCTGCGGGGGTTTTTATCATGAAAAGGGTAATTTTTGTAAACAGCTTTACAGAAAATAGCGATTTCAATGAGTTTATGACTTTTTTAGAAAAATAAGTTGACGCTTACTAGAAGTAGTAGTACAATAAGCACAACTTCATAAATGACCACAAACCGTTGAGATGGAGATCAAATCGGTAGATGCGCTTACAGAGAGTTCGGGTAGCTGGGAGCCGGATAGAGATGCAGGCCGACAAATGGACCATTGAGGGTGCAGTCAAATCAAGCTTTTATTTTAAAGGCTTGAGAGTATTCTGCAACGTAACGTCTGCGTTAAGGGCGAGGGATGTGATGGCATCCTGCTAGAGCGCGCTAGAAATAGCGAAACAAGGTGGTACCGCAGGTATAAGTATCGTATGACCTGTCCTTGAGATGTGCAAGGACGGGTCTTTTTTATTTTAACTGAGGTGACAAAATGTTAAATTTGACTTTAGAACAAGTGAAGTCTTATGGAAAAGAGTATCGGGCCGTGCCCGTAGCCAAGGAATGCTTGGCGGATATGCTGACACCGTTAGCCTTTTTAGATAACGTACGACGTAGCAGCCGTACTTACTTCCTTTTAGAAAGTATCGAGGGCGGTGAGCACTGGGCTCGTTATTCCTTCGTGGGCTATGATCCGGTGCTGCGACTGAAGATTACCGATGGCAACGCAGAAATCATTAGCGGCGCAGCGGTAAAGTATCAGGAAAAGGATCCGCTGAACTGCATTCGCAATATTTTGGCTGAGTACAAGGCTCCTCAAATCGAGGGCTTGCCCAATTTCACTGGTGGCTTGGTTGGTACCTTCGGCTTCGATTTTATGCGTTATTGCGAGCCGGATATGAAGGTAAACAAGGAGCGCAAGGCTGATTTTGCTGATGTGGATTTGATGCTTTTCGATAAGCTCATAGCCTTTGATCATCTGAAGCAAAAAATCTTCTTAATCGCTAATGTGAAGACCGACAATGTGGAGGTCAATTATGCCAAGGCCGAACGGGAAATCGCAGCCATGGAAAAAATGCTGCTCATGCCCATTCAGCCCTTCAATCCACCTAAGGCGAAGCTGGGGCAATTCACCAGCAACCAAAGTCGTGAGCAGTATAGCGAAAACATCTTGAAATGCAAGGAATACATTAAAAATGGCGATGCCTTCCAAATCGTTTACGCGCAAAAATTCAGCGCTACCTATGATCAGGATTTATTCAGCGCCTATCGTTATTTAAGAACCACCAATCCTTCCCAATATATGGTTTTCATGCATAATGATGATGTGGAAATCGCCGGTAGCTCACCGGAAACCCTGCTCAAGGTGGTAGGACGCAAGGTCATCAGCATGCCTATAGCTGGCACTAGAAGACGTGGTAAGACTCTTGAGGAGGACCTAGCTCTGGAGCAGGAGCTCTTGGCCGATGAAAAGGAAACCGCTGAGCACAATATGTTGGTGGATTTGGGTCGCAACGATGTGGGTCGCGTGTGCGACTTCGGCACCGTGAAGGTTAGCGACTATAAGGTTATCAAGCGCTTCAGCCATGTCATGCATATTACTAGCAAGGTTACAGGACAGCTAAGTCAGGATAAGGATGCGCTAGACGCTCTCAGAGCGGTGTTCCCAGCCGGAACCTTAAGTGGCGCACCGAAAATCAGGGCCTGCGAGATTATCGACGAGCTGGAGCCGGAGCGCCGTGGTATTTACGGCGGCGGCATGGGCTATCTGGACTTCGGTGGCAACATGGACATCTGTATCACCATTCGTACCATGGTGAAGAAGGGTGACAGGGTCTACATTCAAGCTGGTGGTGGTATCGTCTTCGACAGCGTGGTAGACAATGAATTCCAAGAAACAGTGAATAAGGCCGGGGCGTGCATGAATGCCCTGCGTATGACGGCAGAGGAGGAGTAAAATGATTTTAATTATCGACAATTACGACAGCTTTACTCATAATCTGTACCAGCTCATTGGTGAAATCAATCCGGATATTAAGGTTGTGCGCAATGATAAGATTACCATTCCTGAGATTGAAGCCTTACATCCCGACCATATTATTATTTCCCCGGGCCCGGGCAATCCCCAGCAAGCAGGCATCTGCCTAGAGGTGATTAAACAGCTTAGCGGGAAGTATCCTATCTTAGGAGTGTGCCTAGGCCATCAGGCCATTGGCGAGGCCTTCGGAGGCAAGGTAGTCCACGCGCCGGAAATCGTTCACGGCAAGAGCGACAGAGTGTATATCTTAAAGGATACGCCTCTCTTGGCAGGTATGGAAAATGGCTTCCAGGCAGCTCGCTACCATTCTTTGATTGTGGAGCCGGAAAGCTTACCAGCATGCCTCGAGGTTATTGCCGAGACAAAGAAGCACGAAATCATGGCCCTGCAGCACAGGGAATACAAGGTTTACGGCGTGCAGTTCCATCCCGATTCCATTATGACGCCGGAGGGCAGGACCATATTAAAGAATTTCCTAAGCTTATAAAAATTCCTCAGTCAGCTTTGCTGACAGCTCCCTTTGAAAAGGGAGCCAAATAAGAAAAGGGAGAGATAAAAATGATTAAGGAAGCAATTGTGAAAATAGTTGACAAGCAGGATCTAACCTACCAAGAAGCATATGATGTCATGAATGAAATCATGAGTGGCGAAACCACTGCTACTCAAAACGCAGCCTTCTTGGCAGCTCTTTCCACCAAGAGCACCACTGCCGAGACCACTGATGAAATCGCTGGCTGCGCCGCCGCTATGCGTGACCATGCTCTGCCCTTCACCACTGATTTAGAGATTACCGAAATCGTGGGCACCGGCGGTGATGGCGCCAACAGCTTCAATATTTCCACTACCTCGGCTTTGGTAGCCGCTGCTGGTGGCGTAAAAATCGCTAAGCACGGCAACAGAGCCGCTTCCTCTAAATGCGGTACTGCCGATTGCTTGGAAGCATTGGGCGTGAATATTCAACAATCTCCGGAAAAATGCGCCGAATTGTTGGAAAAGGTAGGTATGTGCTTCTTCTTCGCTCAAAAATATCACACTTCTATGAAATATGTAGGTCCCATCCGCAAGGAGCTGGGTATTCGCACAGTTTTCAATATTTTAGGGCCTCTGACCAACCCCGGTCATCCTAAGCTGCAGCTTTTGGGCGTATATGACGAATATTTGGTACAGCCCTTGGCTCAGGTTTTGGCAAATCTAGGCGTAAAGCGTGGCATGGTTGTCTATGGTCAGGACAAGTTGGATGAGATTTCCCTGAGCGCTCCGACCACCGTGTGCGAATTTAAGGACGGTTGGCTGAAGAATTATGTTATTAAGCCGGAGAATTTTGGCTTTGAGCGCTGCACTAAGGCTGACTTGGTGGGCGGTCTGCCGGAGGAAAATGCCAAGATTACTCGTGCCGTCCTCGGCGGTGAGAAGGGACACAAGCGTAATGCCGTGCTCTTAAATGCAGGCGCTGTACTCTATATTGCCGGCAAAGCTGCAAGCTTGGCCGAGGGCGTAAAGCTGGCCGGGGAGCTCATCGACAGCGGTAAAGCTATGGCAACTATGGAAAAACTCATTGAGATTAGCAATAATTAATTTAAAGGATATACTAAGCTATGATTCTAGACGATATTGCTGCCTTCACCCGCACTCGGGTGAAGGAGCTAAAAAAAGCCAAAAGCCTTTACGCAGTGAGGGATGAGGCTGAAGGAAGGCCTGTCGGTAAGGATTTTCAGGCTGCTCTCGCTGCTCCCGGGCTGAGTGTGATTGCAGAATTAAAGCAGGCTTCGCCTTCTAAGGGGCTCATCGCCCCGGACTTTGAGCGCATTTATTTGGACAAGGCTCGTCAGTACGAAGAGGGCGGCGCAGCCGCCATCTCCTGCCTGACGGAGCCCAAGTTCTTCCTAGGCAGCGATGAGTATCTGCGTCAGGTCAGGGCAGCTGTCCAGCTGCCCATCCTGCGCAAGGACTTCACCGTGGACGAGTACCAAATCTACGAGGCCAAGTGCCTAGGGGCTGACGCAGTGCTGCTGATTTGCAGCCTGCTCAGCCAGGGGCAGCTAGCCGAGTACTTGTGCCAAGCCCACGAGCTGGGCCTGGCCGCTTTGGTAGAAGCTCATGATGCCGATGAGGTTGGCTCCGCCCTAGCGGCCGGAGCGGCCATCATCGGCGTGAACAACCGCAACCTGAAGGACTTCAGCGTTAATCCGCTGAATAGCCTAAGACTGCGGGAGCAGATTCCGGCGGAGAAGCTTTTCGTAGCCGAAAGCGGCATCGCTAAGGCCAGCGATTGCGCTGGGCTGAAGGCTGCCGGTGTGCAGGCGGTGCTGGTGGGCGAGGCGCTGATGCGCTCGCCGGATCCTGCGGCCATGATAAGGGAAATGAGGGCATAATGCTAAAGGAAAGTGGTATTATGACCAAAGTAAAAATCTGTGGCTTAAGTCGCATAGAGGATATCCAGTGCGCCAATAGAATTCAGCCTGATTATATCGGCATGGTCTTTTACGAGAAAAGCAAGCGGGCTGTGACCATGGAGCAGGCGGCGAGCCTTAAGGCTGCTCTGGACACAAATATCAAGGCGGTGGGCGTTTTCGTCAACAACGATATAGATTTTATCGCTAAATTGGCCCAAGCTGGTATAATAGATCTTATTCAGCTACATGGGGACGAGGACGGAGCCTATATTAAAAAGCTCCGCGAAGCGTTAACAAAGCCCGCTTTACCCATCATCAAGGCCATCAGGGTACGGAGCGAGTCGTCCCTGCAGGGCTTGGAGGAGTATCCGGTGGATTACTTCCTTTTCGATACCTATAAGCATGGGCATTACGGGGGAACGGGAGAGCGCTTTAGCCTAAAGTTGGAGAGTGAACTCATCAAGAAGCCCTATTTCATCGCCGGAGGCCTAGATGTCAGCAATGTGGCTCAGGTCATCGCCGATAATCCGGAGGCCTTTGCCGTGGATGTGAGCGGAGGCGTGGAGGATGCGGCTACGGGCTTCAAGGATGCTGAAAAAATGGCAGCCTTTGTGGGGCAGGTAAGAACATAAATATGCAAAGAAAATACAAGAATGAGAACATACAAAATACGTTATGGGGAGAGATGTAAGAATGACCAAGGGTAGATATGGAATTCACGGTGGCCAATACATGCCGGAAACACTGATGAATGCAGTACTGGAGCTGGAAGCAGCTTACGAAAAATATAAGGATGATCCTGAGTTTAAGGCCGAGTTGGCCCAGCTCTATAGAGAATATGCCAATAGACCATCCCTGCTGTATTATGCGGAGCGTATGACTAAGGATTTAGGCGGCGCTAAGATTTATTTGAAGCGTGAGGACTTGAACCATACCGGCGCTCACAAAATCAACAACGTCTTGGGTCAAATTCTCTTGGCTAAGAAAATGGGTAAAAAACGCGTTATCGCCGAAACCGGCGCCGGTCAGCATGGTGTGGCCACTGCCACCGCTGCCGCTTTGATGGGCATGGAATGCGTGGTATATATGGGTAAGGAGGACTGCGAGCGCCAAAAGCTGAATGTGTTCCGCATGGAGCTGCTGGGCTCCAAGGTAGTGCCCGTTGAAAGCGGCACCGGTACCCTGAAGGATGCCGTTAACGAAGCGCTGCGTGTATGGACTGAAAGAGTAGAGGATACCTACTATGTATTAGGCAGTGTTATGGGTCCCCATCCCTATCCGGCCATTGTGCGCGATTTCCAAAAGATTATCGGCGAGGAAATCAAAGCTCAGATGCTGGAAAAAGAGGGACGGCTACCGGACGTGCTTATTGCCTGCGTAGGCGGTGGCTCCAACGCTATGGGTATGTTCTACGACTTTATCGAGGATAAGGATGTACGCCTTATCGGCGTCGAAGCCGCAGGCTTGGGCGTTGATAATCCGAAAAACGCCGCTACCATCGCCAATGGCCGCTTGGGTATTTTCCATGGCATGAAGTCCTACTTCTTGCAGGATGAATATGGTCAAATTGCCCCTGTATATTCCATTTCCGCCGGTCTTGACTATCCCGGCATTGGCCCTGAGCATGCTTACCTGCACGATATTGGTCGTGCGGAATATGTGCCTGCTACGGACCAAGAAGCAGTGGATGCCTTCAATTATCTGTCTAAAATCGAGGGTATTATCCCCGCCATTGAAAGCGCGCACGCTGTGGCCCATGCTATGAAGATTGCGCCCACCATGGATAAGGACAAAATCATCGTAATCAATATTTCCGGTCGTGGTGACAAGGACGTTGCCGCAATCGCACGCTATATGGGGGTGGACTTACATGAGTAGAATTCAAGAAGCATTCGCAAAAAATAAAAAGCTTTTCATTGGCTTTGTCACTGCCGGTGACCCGGATCTGGCTACTACCAAGGAATTGGTACTGGCCATGGTGAAGGCAGGCGTGGGCATTGTGGAATTTGGTATTCCTTTCTCCGACCCTGTAGCCGAAGGTCCCGTTATTCAACGTGCCGATTTACGCGCTCTTGAGGCTGGCACGACCACCGATAAAATTTTTGACCTAGTGGCTGAGCTGCGCAAGGAGACGCAGGTGCCCCTGGTTTTCTTGACCTATGCTAATCCCATTTATGCCTATGGTGCTGAAAAATTCTTCACCCGCTGCGAGGAAAGCGGTCTGGATGGCGTGATCATTCCTGATATTCCCTATGAAGAGCGGGAGGAAATGCGCCCCTATAGCGAGCCTCATAAGGTTGCTATCGTGCCCTTGGTTGCGCCCACTTCTCGTGACCGCATCCAAAAAATCGCGAAAATCGGCCAAGGCTATATCTACATCGTTTCTTCCCTGGGCGTTACCGGTGTGCGTAAGGAAATTACCACCGATATCAATGCTATTGTGGAAGAAATTCGCAAGGTTACGGATGTGCCCTGCGCTGTTGGCTTTGGCATCGCCACTCCCGACCAGGCCTATGCTATGGCTAAGGCCAGCGATGGCGCGATTGTAGGCAGCGCCATCGTGAAGATTGTGGAGAAATATGGCAAGGAATCACCGAAATATGTATATGAGTATTGTAGGGAGATGGTTGAAGCTGTAAAAAAGGCCGAGGCTGAGGCTTAATGTAATTTATATATTCATCCATGGATTACAAAATGTATTCAATGCTTGATAAATACCCTGCTGTTGTGCTACAATAGTAGGGTATTTTTATTTTTGTAAGGAGTGATTTGTTTCATGCAAGCTGTTCAAGACAAGAACAAAGCAGGCGGTATTTTGGCTCTGATTGAAAGAATTGGTAATAAAATTCCTGATATTACTATTCTTTTTATTGGCGCCTTTGTCATCTGCTGCGTTCTTTCCGCTGTTTTGTCCACCATGCACTTTGGCTATGTGCATCCCACCACGGGTAAGGAAATAGTAGTCAATAATATGCTCAGTGGTAAAAATCTAGTAACGCTGTTGTCTAAAATGGTATCCAACTATTCCGGCTTCCCGCCGCTAGGTATGGTTATTGTCGCCACCCTGGGTATCGGTATTGCCGACGGCTCCGGCTACATTAACACTGCTCTGAAGAAGATTTTGGCTGTAACCCCTAAGTTTTTAATTACTCCCATCATCATTCTGGTAGGTATGCTGAGCCATTTGGGTCCTGATACGGGTTATGTAATTATCATTCCCGTGGCTGCCTATATGTTCTATGCTACGGGCAAGCATCCCTTGGCAGGTATTGGCGCTTCCTTTGCCGGTATTGCAGGTGCTTTCGCTGCCAACTATACGCCCTCTGCCATTGACCCTGTTATTCAAGGCTTCACCCAAAGCGCAGCCCAGATTATCGATCCTAGTTACCAAGTTAACGTACTTTGCAACTATTTCTATGCTTTCGGCGCTACCTTCGTGGTTATTCCTAGCTGCTGGTATGTAACCGAGCGTGTTGTTGAGCCCTGGCTGTGGAAAAACTGTCCTCTGGATAAGGATATTGATGTGGGCGAGGATGGCAATACTGAGGTGACTTCCCGTGAAAACAAGGCCTTCTATGCTGCGACCGCAGTGCTTTTGGCTATGGTTGCGGGCCTGGTAGCTCTACTGATTCCCCAAGACTCTATTTTACGTGATGCTAACGGCATGCTGGCCAGCTTTAAGGCTCCCGTAATGCAGTCCATCGTCTCCCTGCTCTTCATCTTCACCGGTGCTGTGGGCTTGGTTTATGGTGTTTTGGTAGGCAAATTTAAATCCTCCAAGGACGTGACCAAGGCTATGGAGGACATTACTAAAACCTTGGTACAATTGATTGTTTTCTACTTCTTCGCCGCTCAATTCCTCTACGCCTTCGGCGCCTCTAATATGGGCGCTCTGATCGCGGTGGCCGGCGCAGAGTTCTTGAAATCCTTGGCTCTGCCGCCTCAGGTTACTGTTTTTGGCATCATTATTTTCGTTGCCTTCCTGAACCTGATTATCACCTCCGCTTCCGCTAAATGGGCTATTTTGGCACCGATTTTTGTGCCCATGCTCATGGCTGTAGGCATTGCTCCGGAGCTGACCCAGGTGGCCTTCCGTGTCAGCGACTCCGCTGTGAACGTAGTAACCCCTATGTTCGCTTTCTATCCTTTGATTATTCTCTATTGCCAAAAATATGTGAAGAGCGCTGGTATCGGTACCTTGAGCTCCTTGATGCTGCCCTATACCGTGGCTTTGCTGGTTAGCCTGACCATTATGCTCTATGTATTCTGGGGCTTGGATATTCCCTTAGGTCTGCAGGCCGACTATGTATATCCGAGAAGAAGTATATAGTTCTCTATAAGAGGCCGTCCATAAGGCACCATATACTGC
This sequence comes from Phascolarctobacterium sp., assembly GCA_004558595.1. Classification (GTDB taxonomy): domain Bacteria; phylum Bacillota; class Negativicutes; order Acidaminococcales; family Acidaminococcaceae; genus Phascolarctobacterium_A. The sequence goes on from SFCN01000012.1 coordinate 36,147, forward strand.
GTTGGAGGCTCCTTGAAGTATTAACGATACGTCTGCGGAGTATCCGCCCTGTCTCTGGTACCTTCTGAAGAAGTATATAGTTCTCTATAAGAGATCGTCCATAAGGCACCATATACTGCGTTAGAGGCTCCTTGAAGTATTAACGATACGTCTGCGGAGCCTCTGCCTTGTCTCTGGTACCTTCTGAACGACCTGTGTAGTATTAACTTTTCATGAAAGGAAGTTTTGAAAATGTCATCTATGCAAGAGCGTTTGACTGCTCGTTTTCTGCGCTATGCCGCGATTAGCTCTCAAAGCGTGGAGGGCTCTCCCGTAGTGCCGTCCACTCCCGGCCAACGTCAGTTGGCCGAGCTGCTAAAGAGTGATTTAGCTGAGCTGGGTCTGGTGGATTTGGAAATCAGCGAATATTCCGTGCTCACCGGCCATCTGCCTAGCAATTTGCCGGCAGGTTATCACAAGGTTCCCACCGTGGGCTGGGTTGCGCATTTGGATACTGTTAACGTGAACCTTTCTCCTGATGTGCATCCGCAAATCGTGAAGAATTATCAGGGTGGGGACGTGCTTTTGAATGGGGAAAAGCAAATCTATATCAAGGTTAGCGAGCATCCCGAATTAGAAAAATACATTGGCAGCGATTTGATTACCAGCGATGGCACATCCGTGCTGGGCGCTGATAATAAGGCAGCTATCGCCAATTTAATGGTAGCTTTGGAAACCTTAAAGAATGATCCCAGCATCCTCCACGGGGACATTTATGTTTGCTTTGTGCCGGATGAAGAGGTTGGCCTGTGCGGTTCTAAGAAGATGGACTTCAGCAAATTCCCTGTGGACTTTGCCTATACCATCGACTGCTGTGAGCTGGGCGAGGTAGTTTACCAAACCTTTAACGCTGGCAGCGCTACCATCAAGGTGCAGGGCGTAACTGCCCATCCCATGTCCGCCAAGAATACTTTAGTCAATCCTGCGCTGGTGTGCGTGGATATCATTAACTGCTTCGATAGAATGCAGACTCCTGAGCACACCGAGGGCACCGAGGGCTTTATTTGGGTGGAGTCCATGCAAACCAATGTGTCCGAGGCAACCTTGAATTTGAAGATTCGTGACCACAGCAAGGCAATGTATGAGGCCCGCAAGAAGTTTATCGCGGATGCGGTGGAATATGTGAAGGTAAAGAATCCTAAGGCCAAGGTTGATTTAAAAATTGTGGATGTGTATGGCAATATTGCCGATGCTATTACTCCCGAAAATCGCGCCTGCGTGGACCATATTTTCGAGGCCATGCAGGAGCTGGGCATCACTCCCAAGGACATCGCTATGCGTGGCGGTACCGATGGCTCCTTTATTTCCACCAAGGGTATTCCCACTCCCAACTATTTCACCGGAGCTCATAATTTCCACTCCTATGCTGAGTTCATGCCCATGACCGCAGTGGAAAAGAGCTGCCAAATGACCCTGAAGCTTATTGAGCTGATTACAAAGTAAGCTAGCATGCCAAAAAGTATGCTTCTCCTTGCGTTTTTCGAGGGTAGTTTTCCAACATAATTATAGCTTTAGTTATACATAATAATAAGCGCCTCAGTGCGGCGAAGGATAATACTTTTGAAGTCACGTCTTTTGCTGCATTGAGGTGCTTTTGCGCCAGATATAGCCGTTACTTTTGCTATCCTCATGAAAATCAGTACTGTTTGCATATTTTATGAGGATAGAGTAAGCCGCTGTAGAAATTTCAACATGCCATACACTTTCTCGCCATAGCATGGTATAGTGATAGTGAGTAAGCATGTAATCCTAGGTAACACAAAATTTAGGAGCGCAAATATGGATGTTATAATTTATTATTTAATTGGCATTAATATTGTTGCCTTTGTGGTGTACGGCCTGGACAAGCTTTTGGCTAAGCTGCGCAGCTGGCGCGTGCCAGAATTTTGGCTGCTCATTTTGGTAGCGGCAGGAGGCTCAGTAGGGGCTTATCTTGCTATGCAATTATTTCGCCACAAAACCTTGCATTGGAAGTTTAGGCTAGGGGTTCCACTGCTTTTTGTGTTACAGGCCGCGCTAGTGATGTATTTAAGGAAGTAGATAGGGATAAAGAAAAATAGGCAATTTACCCACAGTAAATGGGAAATGTGATATAATTTAAGGGAAAAGAAGCGTTACAAATAACTAGCTTTAGATAATATCATTTGGTGCTGGAGGTGTTTATTATGAGTGCAAATTGTTCACATAACTGTGCGGAATGCCATAGTGATTGTAATGAGCGTACAGCTCCCCAAAGTCTGCTGGAGCCGTTGAATAAGAATTCTTCTGTGAAGAAGGTAATTGGGGTAGTGAGCGGTAAGGGCGGCGTAGGCAAGTCCTTGGTTACTTCTATGTTGGCTGTTTTGGCCCAGCGCAAGGGTTATCAGGCGGCGATTCTGGATGCGGATATTACGGGGCCTTCCATTCCCAAGGTGTTTGGAATCCATGGTAAGGTTTTTGGTAATGAAGCGGGCATTTTCCCTGCTGAATCCAAGTGTGGGACGAAGATTATGTCCATTAATTTATTGTTGGCCAATGAGGGCGACCCTGTGGTATGGCGTGGCCCAGTGATTGCCGGGGCTGTTAAGCAGTTCTGGTCCGAGGTGAACTGGGAGCAAGTAGATTATATGTTTGTGGATATGCCTCCTGGAACCGGTGATGTGCCGCTGACGGTTTTCCAATCGTTGCCTTTGGATGGCATTGTTGTTGTAACCTCTCCGCAAGAGCTGGTGGAGATGATTGTGGAGAAGGCAGTGAAAATGGC
>SFCN01000065.1 GCA_004558595.1 Phascolarctobacterium sp.
CTTCCATGGAGATAACCCATTGTTTACCAAATTTGCAAACATCCACGCCGTTGACAAGCTTGCCATAGCTTATGGCCTTGCGTAGAGTGCTTTCATTTAAGCCCCAAAGGGTGGTAGCATCATTAAATGACATGAGTCCATCAAATGGTGTTTTAATGAGGGTGCCATTGGCATATAGCTCATCACAAGAGATGTCCAATTCATCGTTCCAAATGATGCCGTAGCCGCCAACGTCTACTTGTACTTGATTAAATAGGGTAGGGTTGTTTTTTAAACGGTCAAAGGCATCCCATTTATCGAACAGTTGGGATACGTCATATATTTTGGTTACTCCTTCAGCGAATTGCACACTTAAACGATAGTCATCTAAAGCATTCACAGCCTTTACTTTATGGAACATAAAATCACATCCTTTACTCCTCTCTTATCCTATCACGATATAGTGATATAGTCAATTGGATAATAAACAAAAACTCCCCTGACGGGGAGTAAGAATAGTTAAGCTTCCAATTTTTCTAATAAAGCTTCTTGTAGGGTTTTGCTAAAATTGATGTTTTTCTCTTCAGCAAGAGTATTCATCCATTCAGGGATAGTGAGCGTCTTCTTGACAGCCTTATTACTAGTACGGCGCAGATAAGCTTCTTCATCCCATTCTACTAATGTAACAAAGCTGTCCTTGTCTAAGATTAAAGCCTCTGGACGCATAGACGGTGGAAGAGGAAGCTTGTCTTCCTTTAAAGAGTAAAGGTATAAGCCTAAGGCGTCTTGCGCCATGTAAAGGGCATCTGCTAGGTCCATACCTTCTGTATTGCAACCAGGAAGGTCAGGAAATGTTACAGAATAGCCACCGACTTCTTCTTTATGAAATATTGCAGGATAAATGCGTTTTTCCATTTGAGATGCCTCCTTCATCATTAGAACGCAGGGCTTATTTCATCCCTGCGTCTTTTAGGATTTGGTTAACTGTGCCTGGTCTCATATCATTGTTATGAAAGGGCACGATCAGCATGCCGGGTTTATTAGGATGTCTGTACATATGGTGTGAACCACGCACTCTAATCAGCCGCCAACCATCAGCTTCAAGAATTTTCATTAGTTCTTTCGGCTTCAAATTATCGCCTCCCATAGATATTATAACACGTGTAAACACGTATATCAAGATGGAATATAATAAAAAAACTCCCCTGACGGGGAGTTTAGGGAGAAGGCTATTGGATTGCTAGCTCCTTCATGAGCTGGTCGCGGTATTATTCATCTTCAATAGCACGATTAAGATCGTTGGTCCTATGAAGGGCCAAGAGCTTTTTAGTCAAATCTGCAGAATGTTTGCTGAAGTCCTTTTCTTCTAAAGCAAGGATACTACGCATGCCATGAAAAACTGCGTAATATGTTCTATTGGCAGCACCTTCATAATCTCCGTGTTGGATGAGTAAATTAGCTGAAGATAGAGATGTTAAAGCCTGTTCATATCTATGCTTTGATAGGGATTTATGCGCTTCGTCCATACCATTCTACTCCTTCCTTAACAATGTTTTTATAAAAAGGATTGTACTGGGCCCGTTTGTAGAAGTTTCCTTTATCACGGAACAGTACAGATAGCAGGACATCATACTTCATTCCAAGTAAAGCAGCAATTTTGCTGAACTGATTACGATATTTAAGGACATTATCCTCTGAGTCATCAATAATGATCATGATATCAACATCGGATTCAGGAGTATTGTCACCTCTGGCATAAGAGCCATAGAGAATAATTTTGTGAATGTTAGGGAAGAGGAGCAATGCTTCAGTTTTCAGTTCGTGGGCTATTTTGTCAAGAGCTTGTTGAGTACACATAGCATCACATCCTTTCAAATTTTTATTCAAGTTAATTGTAATATAAGAATGATTGAATGTCAAATTAAGATACCTATTGCGTTGAAATGCAAGGATTGTAGCAACCTATGTTAATAATTTAGTTTTACATATAAAGGAGCAAGGAAAATGTTAGACAGGAATGTAGTAGTAGGGCAGAGGATTAGGGCTCTGCGTATGCAAAGGGGCCTGGGGCAGAGCCAGGCCGCGAAGATGATAGGCATCAGTCAATCGCATCTCAGTAATATCGAGGGCGGGCGCAGTCATGTAACACTGGAGATATTGACAAAGATATTAAGGCAGCCAGCGGCAGTAGTGTTGGCGCTTGCGGCGAGCCAGTGGTTACATTGAGCGATATGATCGAAGCATTGAATATGCTTAAGGAAAAGCACGCATAATTTTCTTTCATCCTAGCAGGAAAAAAGCCAAGCGTGTAGAATAACATAAATTGGAAATTTTTGACAGGTGCAATGACTGTAATGGTCGCTGCTGAAAAGGGAATCCGGTGGGAATCCGGAGCAGTCCCGCTACTGTAAGTGGAGCCCAAGCAAATATGTCACTGACGCAAGTTGGGAAGGCGCTGAGGGTGAAGAAGCTAAGCCAGGAGACCTGCCTGTTACGAAACCGTGGGCCTACGGGAGATAGGCTGGTTTTCGTGTGCAATTGAATAGAAAAATATGCAATTTTGGAGCCTCCCGCCACCAGTGGGAGGCTTTTTAACATGAAGGGAGGAAGAAAATGGCTGGAAAATTAATCATGGTTACGGGCGGCGCCCGCAGCGGCAAAAGCGAATTCGCCGAGCGCTATGTACTGCATTATTCTCCCAAATGCGACTACATAGCCACTGCAGAAATCACTGACGCAGAAATGGCCGAGCGAGTACGCCTGCACCGAGAGCGTCGCAATGACGGTCGCTGGGTAAATCACGAAGCCCCCTACGGCGCTGATAAAATGTTCGCTAATTTGGGCGAAGATACTCAAGCAGTACTCTTCGACTGCCTGACCATCTATATGGCCAATTTATTCTACGGCAAGGGGTCCCCAGATCCGGAAAAGGTGGACTTCTTGCAGCGTTGCGAATACGTTTATGGCGAAATCGATAAACTGCTAAAAGCAGCTAGAGAGAGCGGCAAAATCGTAGTCTTCGTGAGCAACGAGGTGGGCAGCGGCATCGTGCCCAATACCCCCGTAGGCCGGGAATACAGGGACTTGGCCGGTTGGGTCAACCAAAGAGTGGCCAATGCCTGTGACAGCGTGTTCCTGTGCGTAGCAGGCCAAGCAGTGGACGTAAAAAAGCTGGCCTTTAAGTTTGAAGACTAAGGCCATAGTTTAACAGCAAGGGAAACCATATTCAAAGAAGATAATAAGGAGTACTATATAATGGAAGAAATTGTGATTCCTGCACTGGATAAGGAAGCCGCCGCCAGCGTTCGTGGCGGCTGGCAAAAAATAGCAAAATGCGGTAGTAATCTGGGCAAGCTAGAGGAAATGGTGGAGCAGTACGCCGCCATGACTGGCGGCGTCCCCGAGAAGCTGCGCTCCGCCATGGTCTTAATGTGTGGCGACCATGGCATCGCTAAGTACGGCGTAAGCGCCTATCCCCAAGAGGTAACCCGCCAAATGATCAACGGCTACAAGCGTGGCACCGCCGGTGCCACGGTACTTGCTCGTCATGCCAAGGCTGATGTTTTCGTATGCGACGTGGGCACAGCCTTCGACTTAAGCGATATCGACAACGTTTATCAGCGAAAGGTAGCCTGGGGTACGGAAGACTTCACCCAGGGCCCGGCCATGACCAAGGAGCAGGCGGAAGCCGCGCTCCAGGTGGGCATGGACATGGCGGATATGTGCATCGACAAGGGCTATAATTTGCTCTATACCGGCGAGATGGGCATTGGTAACACCACTGCCACCGCAGCTATCGCCAGCGCCTTCCTAGGCCTGGACCCCCAGCTTACTGTGGGACGCGGCAGCGGCATTAACGACGAACGCATGCGTATTAAACGGCAGGTAGTTATCGATGGCTTGGCTAAGAACCAACCCAGCAAGGGCGACGCAATGGATATCCTCTGCAAGGTGGGCGGCTATGACCACGCCGGTCTGGCCGGCGTTATCATTGGCGCCGCCAGAAGACGGGTCCCCACCATGGTGGACGGAGTTAACGCCACCGCCGCCGCTCTTTTGGCCTACGGCCTGTATCCCGAGTGCCGTGACTATATGCTGTGTTCCCATTTGAGCAGCGACATTTCTGCCAAAGCTATGCTGGAGCTGATGCGCTTGGAGCCCATTGTGGATGCAGGGCTACGTCTGGGCGAGGGCACAGGCGCTAGCCTGGCCATTGTAGTGCTGCAGAGCGCCATGGATGTGTATAATCAATTGCATAAATAAGCAGGTGGGAAAATGCGTGATTTTATAACCTGCTTAGAATTTTTAACCCGCTTACGCTTTACTAACCGCACTGAGTGGCACGACGATGATTTTAGCCGCAGTGTGCCTTATTTTCCGCTGGTAGGCCTAGTCATGGGCGTTTTCATGGGCGCGGTGAACTACGGTCTGTGCTATCTGCATACCCCTGATCTGATGCGTGCGGTGATGCTTGTGTTGGCTGAGCTGCTTATCATCGGTGCTCTTATGTACGATGGCTTCATGGATACATCCGATGGCGTTTTTAGCGCCCGGAATCGGGAGCGGATGCTGGAAATTATGAAGGATAGTCATGTGGGCTCCAATGCGGTTATCGCCTTAGTTTGCTTAGTGCTGCTCAAGGTGGCTGCCTATACTACCCTGAATCCCCTAAAGCTGACTTACGCCTTGGTAGCCTTGTACGTTTGCACTCGTACCTTCATGGTCAGCTATATCGTAAACTATAAATACGCTCGGAAAACAGGCATTGGCCACATGTTCAAGGCCTACGCCAAGCCGATATATACTTATATCGCCTTTGCTCTATGTATTGGCCTAGTATATGCCTGTGGCTTACCCTATTTATACACAGCCATCGCTACCTTCATTATTTGCCAAGGCATTGCCCACTTCCTTAGCGGCCAATTAGGCGGCCTTACCGGAGATACCTATGGCTTTTTGACCGAGTGTGGTGTGGTGGTTTATTTAATGCTGGCCACTTATTTAGTGTAAAGGAGGATTTTATCCTATGCATATAGAAGAGATTATTCAAAAAATCGTGCCTGGTGATGCCCAATGCGCTAAGCTGGCTCAGGCTCGCTTCGATGCCCTGATTAAGCCGGTGGGAAGCTTGGCCCAATTGGAAAGAATGACGGCTAAATACGCAGGCATCATTAAAGAATATAATAAGCATGACTTGGACTACCCCAAGCGTGAGCTGTTGGTCTGGTGCGGTATTGAGCAGGCTGAGCTAGCTACCCAGATTATGGAAGCCCAAATGCCGGTGAACGTGCTGGCGGCGGAAACAGGAGCAAGGACCCAAGCGCTGCTCGTCATTTCTGAAAACGAGGCCGATGCCTTGGAAGAGGGCGCAGCCCTAGTGCAGGAGCTCATCCACGAAAAGGGCGTGGGACTTTTAGGCTTTGGCTGTTTAGCTCAGCCTGAGGACGAGATGGTCATCACCGCCATGACCGGTGGTATTTTGCAGGCTGCCGCTATGCATGTGGGCGTTATGCTGGATGGCGTAGCTACTTTAAAGGCCGCTAAAAAGGCGGTGGAGCTGGCTCCTGCAGTCCTGGACTATTGTTTCGCCGGACATGTAAGCGCAGAAGCTGGCGCCGCGGAGCTGCTCAAGGAGCTGGGCTTAGAAGCGCCCTTGCGTCTCAATATTCCTGATGGAGCAGGTGAGGGCGCAGCCCTGTGCTTTACCTTATTGGACGGTGGCATTAAATCTTACAAGGAAATGGAAACCTTTGAAGAAGCCAGCGTTCATGCCGAGGTAAAGGAATTCTCCTTGGCAGAGCAAAACAAAAAGGGGATATTGTAATGGGAAAGATTTACTTAATTCGCCATGGCGAGACCGATAGTAATTTGGGACATAAGTTCCAGGGGCAGATGGATTTGCCGCTGAATGCTACGGGCCTGAAGCAAGCTCGCCAAATGGCTGCCTATATGGCCGATAAGAAAATTGATTGTATTTATTCCAGCTCCATGCTGCGGGCTCGCATGACGGCGGCGGAGCTGGCCATGAGTCGTAATTTGCCCTATCGCTCTCTGGACCTACTCAAGGAGATTAGCTTCGGTGATTGGGAGGGCTTGGAATATGCGGAAATCACCGCCCGTTGGCCCAAGGAAATGGAAGCCTTTTTGCACCGTCCTGCGGAATGGGAGCCTCCCCACGGGGAAACCTTCGCCGCAGCTCAGGAGCGCTGTCGCTTAGCCTTTGAGCACATCTTTGCGGAGCAGGGCCACGACAAAAACATCGCCATTGTCTCCCACGGCGGTATTATCCGTCTGCAGCTTTGCCTAGCCTTGGGAATTCCCTTGAATAACCTGTGGCGGCTCAGCGTCTACAATGTTTCCGTGTCTACTCTAAGCGATTGGCAGGGAAATTTATGCGTGGACACCATGAATGTGGCAGATTTTTTAAAGCATAGCATTGAGGCCCATGTGATTTAATGGCTTCCCAATAATTAGAAAAAGTCGTTACGAACTTAACATATTTTTTATAATCTGTAGTTGACAATTGTTTCCCAGTACTATATACTGATATTGGTATCTCAGTGGTCCGTTTAAGTTACTAACTTCTTCAATCATAGATATAACCATTGATGAGAAGGGGAAGCCTCAGTAAATTCTTAATGCGTTCTTTGGGGTATTATCTATGATTAGGAGTGATTAAACAATGAAAGAAGACAAGACTTTAACCTGCTGCGAATGCGGCCAAGAATTTGTATTTACCGCTTCCGAGCAAGAATTCTACGCTGAAAAGGGCTTCACCAACGAACCCCGTCGTTGCCCCACCTGCCGTCAAGCTCGTAAACAACGCATGGGCATCCAAACTGAGCGTCCTCAACGCGAAATGTTCCCCGCAACCTGCGCAGAGTGCGGCAAAGAGACCATGGTACCCTTCAAACCCTCTAACGATCGTCCGGTATACTGCCGCGATTGCTTCAACGCACGTAAACACTAATTTTTAACTAACTGGGACTGTTGCTTTAGCAGCAGTCCTTTTTGTATTTTTTAGTAATTTTTTGAAAAAAGGGCTGAAAAAGCATTCTCCTTAGCAGGATTTTAGCATTAGGAAAAGAATTATATAATATTACAGCTATGATGACCATTAAAGGAGGAAGGACCTTGTTGTATAGATTTTTGTGTAGTTTGCTGGTGGCGGTAGGGATGTTGTGCCAGCCTTGGGCCGCGGAGGCCAGTGGTATCACCAACTATCCTCCGCTGGTGAACCCTGATTATTGGGTTAAGCAGAATGGGGCAGGGGATAAGCTAGTGCTTGACGCTGCCGGCGTACAGAGCTTGAATGCTAAAATCCGTGCCCAGTCCCGGACCATGTGGGATATGACCTCTTATCCAGCTACCTACAGCGGTGACGCTTTAAGAACACGTATTATGGATTATCAGGCCTTGGAGGACGATTTATATTTAAATGGCAACAAGGTCAGCGAGAATTATAAGAATATCCTGCGAGCTCAGACCAACACTAAGGCCATTCCTAATGTGGTCAATGTGCGCTATGCTGTGACCATTACGAGAGCTGCCATTCGTAATTTGCCCACGGGTCAGGGTCTGTTTTATTACGCAGGGGATAAGGAATTCGATGTTCTGCAGGAGACCACTCTAGATCCAGGTGAGCCGGTGGCGATTTTGCATCAAAGCGAGAACACCTACTTTTATTATGTGCAAAGCCATAATTACAGCGGTTGGATTTCCCGTTTTAACGTGGCGCTGACCGATAAAAAAACTTGGCTGCAATTTGCTGCGCCCAAGGAATTTTTGCTGGTGACGGACGCAAAATACGCCGTTAAATTTGGCAAAAATGAATTGCTTTACCAGCAGGGGGCGCGTTTGCCCTTAGTGGATGAGGAGTTAGATTTATACACGGTGGAGGTGCCTACGAAGCTACCCAATGGTAATCTGCACAAGCAAAAAATTACTATTCCGAAAATCTCCAAGGCTGTTCATAAGGGTTATTTGCCCTATACTACCAATAATATTATCCGCTCAGCCTTTAAGTTTTATGGCATGCCCTATGGCTGGGGCGGTTTAAAGGAAAGCGTGGATTGCTCTTCCTTGATTTTGAATGCTTATCGCACGGTGGGCATTTATTTGCCTCGCAACACGGATCAGCAGGCGAATACTGCTGGCATTACTAAGCAGCTTCTGGGTTTGGATAACACCAAGAAAAGTGAGCTTATCAAGGGCCTAGTGCCGGGAGCGGCGTTGTATATGGATGGGCATGGACTTATGTATCTGGGTCAAATTAATGGAACTCCCTATTGCATTCATGCTTTGGGCTCCCATTTTATTAATGGTAGCCAGCGCCGGGAGATGCAGGTTGTGGTCAGCGATTTAACGCTGAAGCGCAGCTCCGGCAATAGCTTCTTAGAGGATTTGTATGCAGCCAAGGAGTTTAAATAGTTTATCTAGTTTAGGGTAATAAAGGAGAAGAAGATGCTGAACGGATTTACGTTACAAGCAGCTGAGTTAACAGCTGCCGCTTATGAAAATATGGATGGTCTGTGCTTGTTTTTGTGCAAGGAATGCTTAGCAGCTTTATCCAAATTAGGCTTGCCCCAGCAGGTGGAGGCGGCAGTGGAGACTTATGCCAAGCGCCATGAGGAGATGTTCGAGATGGGTACCATCAGCGAATTGGTGCTGCCTCAGGAAGCAGGTCTCCTGACCGTGGTTATAGCTGGCTGCGGCGCTGGCTCTGAGTGCAAGCCCGTGGCCTTTCGTAAGACCGCCGGCGCGGCAGCAAGGGCCCTGCGCAAGGCTAAGGTAGCTCGGGCCATCATCGCGGCGCCGATTTTGACCAATCCTAAGCGTGGCGCCTATTTAGAAGCCATTGTGGAGGGCTTGTATCTAGGTGGCTATACCTTCACCGAGTTTAAGAGTAAGGCTGAAAAGAGCGTTCAGTGCGCTGTGACGCTGCTTTCTAAGATAGCCGAGGCAGAGGACCTAGTGAAGAAGGCTACTATTAGCGCTGAGGCCGTTTCCTTCACCCGTGATCTGGTTAATCGCCCCGGTAATGTAGTCAATCCCCAGACTTTGGCTGAGGCTGCTTGCCAGCTAGCTCAGGAGCTTCCCTTAGAGGTTGAGGTTTTGGACGAGCAGCAAATGGCAGAGCGTAAGATGGGAGCTATTTTGGCTGTGGGTCAGGGTAGCGTCAACCCACCGCGGCTGATTACCCTGAAATATAATGGGGCTGCTGACGCTCCTTATGTGGCCTATGTGGGCAAGGGTATCACCTTTGATAGCGGTGGCATTTCCATTAAGCCGGACACCGGTATGGGTGAGATGAAGGATGATATGAGCGGCGCCGGCGCAGTTCTAGGCGCCATGAAGGCCATTGCAAGCCTTGGATTAAAGTGTAATGTCATTGGCGTATTGGCCTGCGCAGAGAATATGCCCGGTGGCAAGGCCCAGCGGCCCGGTGATATTGTGACCTCGGCCAATGGCAAGACTATCGAGGTAATCTCCACGGACGCCGAAGGGCGCATGGTTTTGGCTGATGGGGTGGATTACGCCTGCAAGCTAGGAGCGAAGAAGGTTATCGATATCGCTACCTTGACCGGAGCAGTGATTATCGCTTTGGGTAAGGAAACCAGCGGTATCGTCTCTAATAACGACGAATTAGTGGAGCAAATTAAAAAGGCCGGCAAGTTCGCCGGTGAGAGCTTCTGGCAGCTGCCCAGCTTGCCGGAGTGCAAGGAAGCCATTAAGAGTGATGTGGCCGATTTGCTGAACAGCGCCGGACGGCCCGGCGGTTGTATAACCGGCGGCCTCTTCATTGGTGAGTTCGTGGCCGAGGGTATTCCTTGGGCGCATCTGGATATTGGCGGTACCTCCACCAGCGAGAAGACGGAGGGCTTTAAGGTGAAGGGTGGTACCGGCTTTGGTACATTGACTTTGATTAAGCTGGCTGAGATGTTATAAAATGAAAAAAGATGTATTAGTAGATTTACATTTGCACAGCACCTTTTCCGATGGTCGCTACACTCCTACCCAGCTGGTGGAGGAGGCAGCGGCCAAGGGCCTAGCCGTCATCGCCTTGACGGACCATGATTCCTGGAATGGCGTGGCCGAGGCCCAAGAGGCCGCTGCCAAGTGCGGCGTTAGGGTCATCGCCGGCGTGGAGCTGGGAACCCAGTACGAGGACGATTCTGTGCATATTTTGGCTTATCATGTGGACATGGGTTGCCAAGCGCTCCACGCCAAGATGGACGAAATGCGCCACGGCCGTGAGCGGCGCCTTGAAAAAATGCTGGCCAAGCTGGCCAGCTTGGGCTATTATGTGGAGGTAGAGGCCTGTGACCCCAAGAATAGGGCAGTGGGCCGCCCCCATGTGGCCAAGGCGCTGGTGGCCAAGGGCTATTTTAACACTGTGCAAGAGGTTTTTGATGCTTTGCTGCACCGGGGCGGCCCGGCCTATGTGCCCCAGCCTAAGCTGGCGCCTGATGAGGCCGTGGCGCTTATTCACCAGGCCGGCGGCATCGCCGTCCTGGCCCATCCCTCGGAGCTGAGCGACGGCAGCTTGCCGGAGCGTTTGCTGCGGAGCGTACCCTTTGATGGGCTGGAGGTGTATCACCCCAGCGCCGATGCTGAGGCGCAGACAAGGTGGCTGCGCTTGGCGAAGGAGCTAGGGCTGATGGTAGGCGGTGGCAGCGATTTTCACGCCATCCCCGACCGTTTTCCTACCCAATTAGGCATCTGGCAGGTGCATTATGATGATGTTAAGGATGTTATAGAATGGAAGTAATTGCTTTTGTTGGTCCCAGTGGCACGGGCAAGAGCCATCATGCCATTGGCGTGGCCTTTGACAATAAATGTGATGCCATTATAGACGATGGCCTTTTAATCAAGGGCACCAAGATTTTGGCTGGTACCTCGGCTAAAAATGAGCAAAATAGAATACAGGCCGTCAAGAGGGCCATTTTTACCGATAATGAGCACGCGGCTGAGGTGCGTAAGGCCTTGGCTGCCAGCGATATTAAGCGCTTGCTCATCATTGCTACCTCGGATAATATGATTAATAAAATCACCAAAAAGCTGGAGCTGGAGCCTCCGGTGAAGACGGTGTATATTAATGAAGTAGCAAGTAAAGCGGAAATAAAAAAGGCTCGCTACTCCCGCCTGCAGGAGGGCAAGCATATCGTGCCGGTGCCCACAGTGGAGCTCAAGCCCCATTTTACGGGCTATTTTGCGGATTTGCCCTATAATATCTTTTCCAGCCAGAGGCGGCAGGAAAAGGATGCGGATCGTAGTATTGTGCGTCCCTCCTTTAGCTTTTATGGAAAGCTACTGATCGCGGACACGGCTATCGAGGATATTATTAATCTGATTGCGGATAAGCTGGAGGGCGTGGACAAGGTTTCGGCGATTAAGGTACGCCGTCGCAGCGATAATTCCAAGGGCATCGTGATTAGCGTGGAGGTTGTGCTTTATTATGGCGTGAAGCTATTCGTGGTGACCCACCAGCTCCAGGCCAAGATTAAGGAAAAGGTGGAGTATATGACCGCCATGCAGGTGAAAAATGTGAATGTGTCCATTCGCAGTTTGGCAGTGAAGCATTAGTAGGAATTCTAAGAAAAACTAATATAGAAGAGCGGCTCCCCCACCGGGGGAGCTGCCGCCACCGAACAATAGCTATTATTCTAGCCTAGATGCGGCTGAGAGGGGTAGCAGTTAACTAAATTGTTCGGCGAAGCCCCTCTCAGTCATCCGCATTTACTATTGATTTGCTATAGAAGTTGCTGCGCGGACTGACAGCTCCCCCGGTGGGGGAGCCATTCCAATAATCTACATTGCTTTGTGAATAGTGATAATATAATAAAAAAAGCTGGCACGCAAGTGTCAGCTTTTTTCGTAGTTCTTTTTACATAATGGGTGCGGAAACAGCGTCCGGCTGCTCAAAAATGAAGGCCGG
>SFCN01000066.1 GCA_004558595.1 Phascolarctobacterium sp.
TACGGTGTCACTTACGATCTCATAGCAGTTGTTCTGTGCAAGATACTCTGCGGATGTCATATCTGCGCTGGGATCATACTTCAAATGAGACTCCCCATCTCCCTCGAGCTGATAGGTTCTGGAATAGGTATGGTCATGTCCCTGAAGCACTACATCAATGTCATATGCATCCATGATCGGTGTCAGCTGTGTACGGAGAACCATTCCGTCGGAATCGGAGTGATCAAGACCGGAGCCATAGATATCCTGATGGAACATAACCACGCGCCATGTTGCATCCGGATTCTCGCTGACTGCCTTCTTGATTACATTCTCATGGGTTGCACAGTTATAATTGTTAGTATCCAGCACGATAAAAAATACACTTCCATAAGTATAGTAATAATCTGTTCCCGCTGCGGTCTTACCCAATGTGTAGGTTGTGTCTGCATCGGAGAACGTATTTGGATTGTTAAAATGCATTGAGTACTGGGCAGATGAAGAATCATGGTTACCGATGGTCGTTGCTACCGGAAGGGAAGTCAGCGCCTCGGCACCAAGATATGCAGCGTACTCACGCTCATTTGCACCATAATTTACCTGATCTCCTGCAGATAAGGAGTACAAATGCTCTGACAACATCATTCACCTCTCTCTTCCAATTCACCTTCCATGATAGTTCTTATAATCATTCCCGCTTAACTTGTTTAATAGATACACGCTTCATAGCGCATTCAGCACCATAATCATCCTTGTTTTCCATGCCGAACCAGCGGGCAAAGCAGCCTCCGCCACACAGCTTGAAATCTGGGCAGTGCCGACAAAAATCCATGGATTCAGTTATAAACAGCCTAGTTTTCTCAACCAATCCTTGCTCTAAGCCAGTGATTACATTACCAAGATAAAAATCCTGATTCCCAATGAGGGAAGAGCAAGCATAAACATCACCCTTGGCTGTCACAAAAGCTGCCTCACCATTCATCGCATAGCAGTGACCAAAGGCATGACAATTACCTTGGCACAGCGTCTTCACTCTTTCCTGCTGAGCAATCTCTATGTAAACACCAGTGAGCCTTGTCAAGGTGTCCCTTCTAGCGTAAACTAACTCCATGGCCTTTTCCATATCCTTAGCTGCAGGTGGCCGAAGGTTCACTCCCCTCCCCTGTCCCCGCAGTATATCAAAGCCTATTTTACGAATATTACCCAAAAAATAGGCAAAATCTACAATTCCACTAAGCTCATGAACATTTTCAGCAGTAACAACGCAGGTAATACCACAGGCAATATTGTTTCTTCTTAAAATCTCTATGCCCTTTAAAGTAGCCCCCGTTGCTCCATAGCCACTCTTTTTCAAGCGCAGCTTGTCATTTACGTGAGGTCTACCATCTAAGCTCACACCAATAGCCACCTTATGCTTATATAAAAAGAGAGCTATTTCATCGGTCAACAAAGAAGCATTGGTCTGAATCTGCATGATAGCAGGCAGTTTTTCCTCTTCAACCTGCTCAACGACCGCCCGTAGCACTTTAAAGTTCAACAGGGGTTCTCCTCCGGAAAACTGCAAAATAAAGCTTTCATCACGAGGAGCTAGTTGTAGAGCCGCCAAAGCTGTTTCCTTTTGCATACAAATACGTTCATGCTCAGCAGCATAACAGTAGCGGCAAGCAAAATTACACTTGCCCGTCAGGCTGAGCACCAGCATTTTTATTTTGCTAGTCATCAGCCCTCTCCTCCAGTTCTCCCTCCATTTCCAAGTATAGCTGCTGCAGTTCTTCCTTGGTCTCCGGCTTTGCATGCCACAGACCGCGTTGCTCGGCCTCAAGCAGAATCTCTGTCATACGCTGCAAAGCCCACGGATTAACATCCCGTAGCCATTGCTGAACCTTAGGGTCAAAGGTATATTTTTCTGCATACTTTTCGTACATCCAGTCCTCCATCACGGCGCTGGTAGCATCCCATTGGAAACTGTGGGCAATCATATTGGCCATATCTGCTGCACCCTTATAGCCATGCTTCATCATGCCTTCAATATACTTTGGATTAATGGATTCACTACGGAAGATTCGTTTAGCTTCTTCCTGCACACTATGCATGGTAATTTTTGTTTTATCAGTGCTGTCACCACAATAGGAGCGCGGAGCGCTTCCCTTAATGCTGCGTACACAGGCAATCATGCCACCATGATAAGCATTGTAATCATCACTGCTTAGCATATTGGTTTCATGATTATCCTCGTTTTTAATCGTAATATCAAGGCTACCTAAACGCTTGCGGAACTGCTGTGGCAGGAATTTGCCCCTTGTTTTGCCACCGTAGGCGTGCCCGCCCCAGCGCACATAAACATCGGCAATGTCATCGATGCTCTCCCAATTCTTTGCTTCCAACAGTGCCGCCACGCCAGCTCCATAACAGCCCTCTTGGTCACCAAAGATACGGAAGGCCGCCTGTCGCCAAGCATCCTCATGACTCATACCCTCGCTACTCTCCAGCTCCTTGCTGTCATTTTGGATATGCTTACGCACATAGTTCAGCTCTGGGTCTTCCTCCTGCTCCGCTGCCAAAAGCACCGCCTTATCCAGCAAATTGACCAAAGCAGGCATGGAATCCCTAAATAAACCGCTGATGCGACTCATTACATCGATACGAGGTCGTTGTAGCTCCGTCAAAGGAATAACCTCTAAGCCACAAATCCGCAAGCTGCCACTTTGGTATTTAGGCCTAATACCCATTAAATAGAGGAACTCGGCAATGCATTGGCCGTGGCTGCGCATATTGGAGCCCGACCACAGCACCAGGCCAATATTTTCCGGATAATGACCTTCTTCCTCGATAAAACGTTCAATGACCTGGTCCGCCAGCTGCTTACCAATTTCCCAGGCCGCGGGCGTGGGCAATGTACGTGGGTCCACGCCGTAAAAATTGCGACCTGTGGGCAGCAAATCAGCGCCGCCGCTAGAAGGTGCGCCACTGGGACCAGGCTCTATGTATTCCCCATGAAATCCCCGCAGCATATTTTCGATTTCTTGTGTAGTAAGCTGCAAATTGGGATAAACCTTATTGCAGGTATATTCGCACACCTGCCGTAGCTTTTGACGCAGCTCTGGGAGAGCGCTAGCAACCCAAGGTAGCTTTTCTACCTCCTGCCAAGCACTAGGCTGAAAATCGCAGGCAGCTAACAAACGAATCAATTCCCTGCACTGCTCGCCAACTCTATCGATAAGCATGCCATAAGATATATTTAAGGGCTCGTAAATAAGTCCACTATTTTCTAAAAGCTCGTAATAATCAAAGCCATACAAGGCGCAAATAGCTTGAGTTAAGCTAGGTATATCACCATTATCTAAGCGTAGCAGCAGCCACAAATAATCAATCAGCTGCTCATCCTGTGGCGGCTCACCCAAAATATGTAGGCCCGTATGCACCTCCATATTCTTTAACTCACTGATGTAATTATGCAAGGCCATAACATACTCTTTGAAGGGCTTCGCCTCGTCGTAGACTACCTCATCCTGCAAATTAGCCGCAGTGACCTTTTCCTTGAGCATTTTCTCCAAATTAGGCAGATTTTCTGGCTGTGTAGTTTCAAAATGAATGTATTCCTCCATGAGCTTTTCTAGCTCTTCCAGCTCATCGTAAACACCTGCTTGCGTTTGCGGCGCCGGCAAATGCTCAACAAGACAGGCAGCGCCACGCCTTTTAGCCTGAATACCCTCGCCGGTAATGGTAATGTTGTAGGGATAAATATTGGGCAAATCGCCAAGTGACAAATCAGGATAGCAGGTGCTGCTTAAACCGGCGTTCTTGCCCGGCAGCCATTCCAAATTGCCGTGCGTACCAATATGGGCCACTGCATCCGCCTGCCACACATCCCTAAGCCAGCGATAAAAGGCTAAATATTGGTGAGTTGGCGCTACAAATGGGTCGTGATAAATCTTTTCCGGGTCCTCGCCAAAACCACGCGGCGGCTGTACGGTTACAAAAACATTGCCGTTCATAGTGCCAGGCACAAGGATATCGCCATTGTACTCCATTACTTCGCCCGGGGCCTCGCCCCAATCCTTAACCAGCTGCTCCTGCACCTTCTGCTCCATGCCCTGATAAAAGGCGGCATACTCCTTACCCTGTAGCTTATATGCAGCATCCATCTGCTTTTCCGTAAGCATACTGCGGTCATTAGTAGCGTTGGCAGTCAATTGCTTAATAAATTCTTTGGTATCAGCAGGAATGGTGTCCAGTTTATAACCTCGCTCCTGCATTAAAGCCAAAACCCGACGAATGCTTTCAATGGTATCCAAGCCCAAAGCGCTGCCTATATTGGAATTACGCGGGGGATAATTATGAAAAATAATTGCTATTTTCTTTTCAGCGTTTGCCTTGTGGCGTAAGCGAGCCCATTTAGCAGCCTTGCGTGCCATCAGCTCCACTCTATCAGCAATGGGCAAATAACGCACATCCCCATTGGGCAATATCTTTTTGCAAGCGATAGGTACACCATGAATGATGCCATCAAATTCTGGTAAAGAAACACTAATGGATATTTCCATGGCGTTCATGCCTTCAAAGCTATCCTTCCATTCCTCATAGGGTGCCATAATGGTGTACGCCTGCAGTAAGGGAACATTCCACTCTTTTAAATAACCCACATTCAAGGCACCACTGCTTGTTAGTGAAAACTTCATTACATTAATGAGAGCGTCAATAAGGGGCAGGCCCTGCTTACAAAAGAAGCGCTGCACAACCTCCGGAATGGAGGGCATACCCATTTCTGTATTGGGCATACCATTAGTGAAAACGCAGATTACATTCAGATTTTGCTTCTCTAACGCCTCCACCATAGCGCTTTGGTATTCCAGATCACCCCATACCCACTCATCACGATAAAAAAGCATACCCACATAGGGCTTTTGCGGGTCGCAAAAATCTTTTTCATAAGCAGCCAAATCGCTATAAACCTTTTGCGCTCTTGGGTGGAAGATGCCCGTCCAATGGATTGGATCCGGTGCCGGAATCTGTTCCTCCCCTTTGGTAATAAACTGCTGTAAATAAAGCCACAAATGATAATAATTTTTTTCGCCGCCATATAAAGCATATTGTTTTATGACTGCAATTCTATCTAAGGGCACGGCTTGCGAAACTTCACCCTCTTTACTACCAGCTGCATCAATATAAAACGGTATGTGCTTTTGCTTTAGATAGCGCAGGCATTTTTGCAAAAAAGGAGTATCCAAGCCACTCCCCATCCATTTCATCAGTACAAAAGCACTATCATCCAGCTCCTGCTGCCATTTATTATCCCAATGAGTATTATCAGTAAGCCACTTGCAGGCACAGGAGGAATTAAGCTTACCCTCTTGCTGCAGCCTGTCCAAGGTTTGCTGCATCATGCCCATGCGTCTAATAACATTGGTTAAAAACAAAATTTTACACATCTATAATCCTTCCTCCTGCCAAACAACACCCTTGCGCTAGTGACAATGCCGCAGTCAACATTACCCTAAAATAGCTCCGGATAAATAGTGCGTGCCATTGCCTCCACCGCTTCTACAATATGCTGGCTAGCTACATATCGATATTTATCGGAAACAAACTTAATCTGATTGTTTTTGATTGCCTTAAGATTTTTATAGGCAGGATCATGCTTAACTTCATAAGCATAGCCCCGTACATCCTGTTTATTGTTGTAATTCCATGTAGGAAGTAAAAACACATCCGGATCAATACCAACCACCATTTCTTTGCTGATAATCACCGAACCATGCTCACTGATGGGTGGTGTTACAGCCGCTACACCATTAATCACATGGGCCATGGTAAGCATGTTATCAAACAAATCCCCTCTGCGCCCCATAGCGGAGGTAAAATTAAAGGCTACTGCTACCTTGCGCTTTCCATCTGGTAGCTTACTAAGCCTTTGCTCTAAAGCTTCCATACGCTCATTCATCTTGCTAACCAGTGCTTCACCAATACAATGATTATCTTCTTCATACTTTACCCTGCTTTTGAATACATTGCTTAATATAAGCATTCCAGATTTTTTGGACAAGCTGCTTGCTTCCCTCCAAACCAACCAAGGGCTGTTTGGTAAGATAGATTTCTTCTTTAGCCGGGAAGGCAATGTTGCAATTGATGAAATCCGTTCTTCCTTGGCGATAGAGCAAGCTGCTTTCGCTGCTGCTACCTAAAAGCAAGATACTGCCCGTAAAATGTGCTATATCTTTCCAAGGAAACTCCTTTTCCCCACTAATATAAATCGCATCCGCAGCTTTGCAATAGACCTCCGGTGCATTGTGAGGTAATTTTCTTTGACAGCAAAGCAAAAGCTCCGAGGTATCAACCCATTCCCTACGCACGGCCTCTCCCAAGCAAAGCGCTTGAGTGGGCGGGCCACTAATGATAATCCTATCGGCCCACAAATCCCCCCATTGACAGCGGACATCATTTAATAAGCTGGTTAAGTGCTCTGCAACAAATTCTGCCTCGGCATAAACATCCCCCAGTGATGTTGTAGGTAAAGCTTCACCTATCTTTGCTAGCCAGCTTTTAGTGCCTTCAATGCCATAGGGCAGTCCTGCCAAAATATAAGGCGTTCCACAACGCTTCTTGAGGTATTCAGCTATTGGCAGGCCCAACTCCTCATTCGTAACAATATTAAGCTGAGCATTGCCCAAATACCTTAGCTTTTCTAAGGAACTACCACTTCCACGTACTGCCTGCACCCTATAGCCGGCCTTATGCAGCAAGCGTACCATTTCTTCTGTATCATCCCTACCATGTAGATAAAAATCAGTTTGTCCTAAAAGATTAATAACCTGCTTCTGGGCTTGAGCAGGTAATTCCAAGCACTTATCCAGTACACTTAAAGCTGCCTTGGTATAGCCCTCCACAAAGCCACCAATAAGGCCACCACAATCCATGGTTACATAAGGGCAGGGTAAAGCTGCTTTGGCAGCAATACCATTTAAATCATCACCAATCAGGCTCATGGAGCAGCTGCTTTCTATGAATAAAAGCTCTGGCTCCCTACCCTCTTCTTGTAAACGCTTCAAGGCAGCCAATATATATTTTTCTGAACCATAAACTACAGCAGTATTATCAGGCTGAGACCCATGAAATCTCTCTGCCATGTCATAAGCCCCATGCTCAAGATAACGCAGAGCATAAAAATAACACCAAAGGGGCCCGTTAACTAGTATTTCGGTCCTAGGAATGCCCGCTACAAAAGCGGCAGCACCAGTTAGGGCACAGGTATCCACACGCTCGCAGACATCTCCCCAATGGGCATTCTCCAGCTTAGACATAGCTCAAGCCCCCTTTAATTTTGCTGCATAACCTACGATAAATCATTTCCATAAAATCCAACTCACCCTTAGTCCCTACTCTTGGCAACATAGGCAGAAAAATCTGCTTCAGTTGTCTGTTTTGCAATTCATGAGTTGTCAAAACAAGCTCTGCCTCCTGCAGCAAAGTTTCTCCTTCATCAGCTGTACAAAGCTTCAGCTCAGGATGCTTTGCCAGCTCCTGCACCATTTTTTGCTTCTCCTTAAGATCATAGGCATCCAAAAGCACTACGCCGATTAAATCAAGTTCTAACAGCCTAATAGTTGTCAACACTGACTCAGGATGAAAATACTGTAGCAAACGTCCGATACACAGCACAGTCTTTTTATTTCTGGTTACTTGTAAATAAGCCTGTAAGCGCTTGGTAAAGAGCTGTCGCTCTTCCTCTAAAACCCTTGCTGCTGCTTGCTCGCGACCTAAAAGCCGCCCCACTTCCTCCAGCCATTTTTGGGTATTATCCCAACCTACAGGATACTTTGCTAAATAAGGTATGCCCAGCTTCTCCTGCAGGAGCTCAGCAATTTTGCTCAATCCCACATGAGTTTGACCCCGACCTCCTAGCACGATAATCGCTTCAGCAGTGGCAACCTTGGGCAAATCCTTAAAGGCCATATAGCCAGGAAACTGCCCAAACACCTTGATTCCCATAGAGTTTAACAAACGTGTCACTTCTTGGGCATAATGACCCCAGGGACCGCCATTATCTCCTAGCAGCACCACCTGGCCTGCTGTACGCGGAAGTGGCTGCAAAAATCTCTTTACTAGCAATTCCGTAATCCCGTAATAACCCTGATAATATTCACCATCTAAAAAGCCGCAGCAGTCCAAGCTTAGTATAGGCAGCTTATACAACTTTTCAGCCCTTCTAGCTACGGACTCAACATCATCGCCAATTACTCCTGCCACACAGGAGGTGGCAATTACTAGACATTCCGGTTTATATTCCTGTACTGCATAGGCGATGCAAGCCTCTAAACGCTCCACGCCGCCAAAAATGGAGTCCTTTTCTTCAAGCTGACTAGCCAGCAATGGTACTGAGCCTATATTTTCCCTATTTCCATCAGCAATAGTGCGATAGTGAGCATTGATGTCCATGGTTCTAGCCACATGAGCGCAGGCTTTGGGACTATGGAAGATTACAACCACACCCTGACAATAGGCCACAGCGCGCCACACACCCGGCATGCTACAGCTACAGCTTTTGCGACTAGATATAAAGCGTTTCGTTTTAATGGCCATAATCTGCCACCAGCTTTTCTAAATCCTCAAAACTCATTGGCATCGGTATGGAAAGCTCTTCATTATGTAAAATTGCTTGACTTAAATCACGATACACCTGAGCCTGAGCCGATTCAGGGGCATATTGAAGAACGGTCTGACGATTATTCTCAGCTTTATTCACCACAATATCACGAGGAATAAAGGCAATAAGCCTCGTATGCAAGCGTTGAGCAAACTCCTCTAAAAGCTGCTTTTCGTTGGGTGTGTTCCTGCCATTACCTATGATACCGCCTAAACGAACATTGCCTCTTTGGGCAAAGCGCTTAATACCCTTAGCTATATTATTAGCAGCATATAGACTCATTAATTCTCCTGAAGAAACTATATAAATATCGCTAGCATAACCCTCGCGAATGGGGACAGCAAAGCCTCCGCAGACTACATCACCTAATACATCATAAAGCAACACGTCCTCTTCCCCAATTACATCTAATTCTCGTAGCTTTTCTAGTGCCACAATAATTCCTCTGCCTGCGCAGCCAACTCCAGGCTCAGGGCCACCGGCCTCTACGCATTTTATGCCCCTATATCCAAAATGGACAATATCTTCAGGCAAAACCTCTTCCTTGTCACGCACAGTGTCTAGAACAGTTTGTTTACAGATATGCCCTAATAATAATCTAGTTGAATCATTTTTAGGGTCACAGCCAATTTGGCAAACCTTTAAACCAGCTTCACTCAATGCTGCAGATAAATTGGCGGCAGTGGTTGACTTTCCTATGCCACCCTTGCCATAAATAGCGATTTTCAGCATAGTGACAACTCCTTCCTTGATGCTTTTTTGTAAGCTTTTTCATTATACCATACTCTTTTCTCATTAACACGCCTA
>SFCN01000013.1 GCA_004558595.1 Phascolarctobacterium sp.
TGCTATAGACACACATATATAGTTTATTATAACAGCATACGGCCATTCTTTCAAGAATTCTTACAGATTTCCTATAATCCGCATATAAAATTCCTTACCACCGTACACATATTCTGCGCTCAGGAACTCGTGAATGCGATAACGCACGCCAAATTCGTTGCGGTCTTCCTCAGAGAAATGCTCAGCTCTGAGGCGCCATTTAGGGCTTAAATTATACTCCAAGCGATAATTATTGTCACCCATGGGCATACGACGGGTGTAGCTCCACACGCTCTTGCCCCAGTAACGGGAATAGCCTGCGCCAAAGCGCCAGTTTACATGGTCTAGGACCACCTCGGCCTCACCGAAGATTTCCTCTTTTGGCGAAATAAATTTACCCACATGGGCCTTGCCGGACAAATTTTCATTATCGCGACCCACATCACCATAGCCCTCAAACCAAACCTTGTATTTATCGGAATTAATCATGATGCTCACGGGCATGTTGCTGGCCGGCTCTAGCTTCACCACCGGCAGCAATTCAAACTCACGCACAGAGCTTTCCGCCAGCAGCTTCTCCGTAAGCATTTTTTCCAGCTCAGCCTGATGATGCTTGACATAAGCAAGGGGTAGGCCACGCAGCTTATCGCATTCAGCGGCGTATTTATACTTTAAATCCATCAAGAGGATGTTGGGGATGGCTTCACTGCGCAGCTCATACTTAATATTGGTCACCAGCTGCCCCACAGGATAGATGACCACCTGCACCAGCGTCCGGTCCCCCTCCTGCAGCACATCCACCGCCGCCCGAAACTCAGGCAGAGCCTCCTCCACCTGGCTGCGCACCATGCGGCGCAACACACCGCCGGCCCAGTCGCCGGCGTCCACGCTAGCGCCACTGATGGCAGCCTTAAGCTGTTCCTTCAGCTCAGGTATACGCCCAGAAAGCAGCGCCGCCGTTTCGGCCTCCACGCCGGAGAATTGCAAATCAATCACCGGCTGAGAGATTGTCGCTCCCCAAGGCCGCGCCAACAAGGTAATCCTTGTTTGGCGAGCGGCCTCTAAGCGCACGTCCACCAGCTCATAGCCAGTGAAGACCCGGTCGCCTATCTCCGTAAGGAGACGCTTGTAGTCGCCCTCAGCAGCGGCAATAGCCCCGTCATCCTTATCGATAAATAATTGCTTCGCCACCACCTGCATGCTGCTGCTCATCTTGTGTAGCAGCACGGGGCTTGTGCCACCGCTGGTATCCACGACCTGCACAGCAACATCTTCAATGGGGGCAGAAAAAGCTTGCTGCAATGGCAAGCATGTCATTGCAGCAAGAATGATAATCTTATTCAGCTTCATAGCAGCATCTGCTCCTAATTTTTACTGATTAGAACTGACCACCAAAGCTAAAATGGAACTTGCCACCGTCTTCACCATAGCCATAGTCAAGCTTTACAGGACCCAGAGGAGAATTGATTCTCAGGCCCACACCATAGCTATTCTTGATCAGACCAAAGTCAAAATCATCCTCGTGACGTTTATCCCAAGCATAGCCATTATCAGTAAACAGCACGCCCTGAACCTTCTTCACAATGGGGAAGCGATATTCCAGAGTCGCCTTCACCATGCTGTTGCCACGGAATTGGTCATCCTCATAGCCACGCAGGGTGTCGCTGCCGCCCATGGAGTAGCGTTGGGACAGGGGCATATCGCCATCAGCATAGCCTGCGCCCAAATTCAAAGCCCAGACGCTTTCGCCGCCGGCACGGTAGTAATAGCGCCAATCGGCAGTGAATTTAGTAAAGTCAAAATCGCCGCCTAGGCCGCCGGCCCATTCCACACTATAGGCCATACGCTTGCCTTCGTGGGGATCATAAACATTGTCACGGGAGTCGAAAATGCGGCCCAAGGTAATGGAACGGGTGGTACCAAAGTTTTCCTTACGGCGTTCTTCAGCAGTTTTCGGCATCCAATTTTTGTATTTATCGCTTTTGCTAGCAATACTACCATCAGGATTTTCCTTATAGAATTGGTCCTCGTAGTACTGCTCTTTATCGCCTTCGTAACCGTCAGCTTCACCCTTATAGATATCATCACGATTCTTCAGAGTGATGTAGTTACTAATGTACTCGTTATGAGTCTTACGGCTAAAGGTCAGCTCCTGACCACGACGCTTTTTATCGTAACGGGCAATCTCATCGCCGTTAATATCATAGTCAGCATATTCGTTAGTAATATCGTACAAATTAATGGTAGCTGAGGTTTCCTTGTCATCAATCCAGGGACGAGTATAGCTGAAGTCATAGTTCTTGTTATCCTCGCCGCCGAATTCCCAGCGAATATTAATCTTATCGCCGGTGCCGCGGAAGTTCTTATCACCGATGGAGATCATACCTACGAAGCCGTCAGCATTACTGTAGCCTGCGCCAATACCGAAGGTACCGGTATTCATTTCCACTACGTCGATTTCCACCTCAACGGAGTTAGGCTCACGACCGGGGTTCAGCTTCACATTAACGTCCTCGAAATAGCCTAAATTATAGACACGCTGCATACTGCGGCGAGCATCCTTAGCATTAAAGGGCTTGCCGGGCTTGAGCTTCATTTCCCGGGTAATAACGTAATCCTTACATTTTTTGTTACCCTTAACCTTAAAGCCCTCTACCAAGCCTTCATTGACAGTAACCTTAAGAGTGCCATTTTGCTCCATATGCACATCGGTCACACGGGCTAAAATATAGCCACTGGAGCGATATTCCTCCTCCAGCTTTTGCACGCATTTATTGATTTGCTTTAAATTAGCCACCTTATCCTTTTCTAAATCAAAGCAGGCAGCTACCTTTTGAGCATCGATAACAGTATTTCCCTGCACATCCACATCCTTGTAGACGGGGTTTTCCAGCACATTATAAATTACCTGCACGCCCTCGGGCACCAGCTTGAATTCGGGATGCATATCATAGAACCAGCCCATATCATAGATAGCGCTTAAGTCCTGGCTCAGGCCCTCTTCAGTAAACTCCATGCCCTGCTTTGTTTTCAAGACGGCAAGGATTTCCTCCTGACTAATAGCCGCGTTACCGGCAATAATTTGCTTGGTAATCTTTTTTCCCAAATAAGGTGCCAATTTATTTTCTTCCTTCTGCGCCGGAGCAGCTTCGGCTTCTGTAGCGGGCTGTACCGCAGGGGCTGCTTCAGCCACCGTAGTAGTCTGCGCCGCAGGTGCAGCAGCCATCTCAGGTGCCTGGGTGTTTTCAGCATAAGCAGGCAAAGCCAGCAGCACAGCTGCCAAGCCCACCGTCAAAGGCTGCCATAGGGTTCTTTTCATCAATGAAGTCCTCCTTCGCGTTATTTCGAATTACTCAATTCAACTCTTGCGGACTGCACCAATTTGTGCAAATCTGCTTTGGATATAGAAAGCTGGGATTGCTGTTTTTCCTTTTCCTTGTCCTTAGCTTGGGAAAGGACTGCCTCCGAGCTCGTGCGCGTATTAGTGGTAGGCTGCTGCTTGATGGCTGGCGCCACAACCTGGGGCTCAGCCTGCACCGCCGTACTTTTAGCCACAGGTGGTACAGGGGCCTTAGCCCGCTGCTTATAGTGGTCCCTGGCGAAATACCAGCCGCCCACGCCTGCCAAAACCAACAGCATGGCCGCGCTAGCCGCCAAAACCTGTCTATTCCAGCTCCAGGGTACATCCTTTTTCTGGCGGAGATTCTTTAGCTCGGCTTCAGCCAGCATTAAATCCAGCTCACCGCGTATATCCTTATTGTCCAAAAAACTCTGCTCCGCATTATCTAAGCTGCTCTTCACCGAGCGAATGCGGCGGAACAAGGAGTTGCTTGGCTGCGCCATGGAAATACCCCCTTCTGCTTATAATCACGACTATATCAGATAAAGTCATTATTCTTTGCAGATTTTCACAGCCCATTTACTTAAATTAACGCTGATTATATTCTATTATCTTTCTCTTTCGCCAAATTTCTCTTCAATATGACTATGCAGCGAAATAGCCGCTCAATTCTTATTAAAATCGTGCATGAAACGGGACAGCATGCCCCGAATACGACGCACACCCTGCTTTTGCAGGCGATAAACATGTCCTAGGCTTACATCAATGGCATCGGCCACGGCCTGAGCGGTCCTCTCCTCCAAAAACATGCCCTGCAGCACCTGCTGCTCCTTCACAGGTAGGCGGTCCATGGCCTGGGAAACCTTCTCTGCCAAAAGCTTCTGCTCCGTCAGCTCCGTGGGTGTAGCCAATTCGGAGGGCAGCGCATCACTGAGGGTAAAGCCCTGACTGATTTCGCTATCCAAATAGACCAAGCCCTTTCTATCAGCACGGCGCAAATAATCCACCATGCTGCCCTTAATACGGAAGGAGGCAAACAAACTGAAGGCTACCTGACGCTTATAATCATAACTTTCCGCCGCCTCTAGCAGGCCCACCATGCCCTCCTGAATCAGCTCCATCGTCTCGGCCTCGCCCAGCTTGAAGCTGGCCGCGATTTTAAAGACTAGGGGCTGGTAGCTGGTCATGAGCCTTTGATGGGCAGCCAAATCGCCCTGAGCTGACTGCTCCCACAGCCTGCGCTCCTCCTCGGGCTCCAAAAGCGGCGTTTTGCGCAGCTCCTCGAGATAGCTTTGCAGCATGCTTGCACCTCCCTTCCTGAATAAAATTTAAAAATTCTAGAACGTTATCTTGTATTCCAAGCCATACCAGTTATCAGCCTTGTCATTCATGTCATAGCTTCTGGAATAGGTTATATTCATGTGCCTACTAATATCGTACTGCCCGAAAATGCTCCTGTCAAGAGCGTCAAAGCTAGTAGTGTAGCCGAACATGAAATTATTGTTTAAATATTTGCTTACTAATACATTATACTGATTGCGCTCATCATTAGTCAAGTCCTGATTACCAACCTTGGAGCTTTCATAGCCGATACCTGAGCGTACCTTGCCTGTGTAAATACGGAATTGGTCCAGACCCAAATTTTGCTTAATCCAAGTCTCCACGTCGCCTAACACCGTCATCTGTAGGCCCACCGTCATGAGATTATTCATATCATCACTGGTGACCTCGTTGCTGCCAGCGGTATCCCGCTGCAGGGTCAGCATCCTTACGATAGTGTTGCGCTCCAGCGGCGGATCGCTGGCGAGTACCAGATCCATTTTTTCCACAGGGCCGTTCACCTTCATGTAAATGCGGTAACGGCTAAAGCGTGCCATGCTTTCCAAATTAACGTTGGGCAGGAATGTACCCGGCTCCACCCAAACCAAGCTTGCATTGCGCAGCTTGAAGTCCGTGCGCAGATAGGAAATTGTGCCCTTTTCCGCCTTAATGGTGCCGTCAACAATGGGGAATAATGTACTGCCCTTCAGCTGAATGCCTCCCTGCAGCCAAATATCATACAAATAGCTATTATACAGATGAATTTTATTGCCCAAGGCCACCTGCAAATCGAGGCCAAAATTACTTTCGCCCTCGCCCAGCTCGGGCACGGTAGGCATATTCACCAGCACATCATCCAGCTTCAGCTGACCCTTAATCAAGGGCCTATATTCCACAGGCGGACGTTCATTGCCCTTAGCCTTGCGTCGATCCCGATATCTCTGAGGAACAATTTCTATCTCGCTATTAATGCGTGCGCTAACCATCTGGGAGGCCAACTCCACATTGTCAGCCTTAATATGCAGCCTATAGGCATCCTTTTCCGTAGTGTGCAGCGCGTAGCTACCCTCGGCAGATAAAAGTCCCTTGCCCAGCTTCGTGGACAGATTGTTTAAGAGCACAGTGTTGCCCTGGAAGTCCACATCCAGATTAATATTTTCCAGAACCGTATCCAGATCCTTAATCTTCACAGCGCCATCCACAATCTTCAAGGAGCCATACAGGAGGGGCTCCTCCAGCGTACCGGCCAAACGTAGCTGACCATTGGTATCGCCCACGCCCCATTCCACCATTTTGCTCAGAGCGGGCAAAATGCCTAAACGGGCCTCGTTTACATCCATAACGATATTCATTTCCGCGCCGGGATTGCGCCGCTGCTCCTTGGAGCGGAATATATCCAAGGGAATATCGCCACTGGCCTTAACGCCGTAGACATCCTTCATAGCCACCAGCTCCTGCAGCTTAATAACATCATCGCTTAAGGATAGCTCTGCTGTGAGCTTATCCATGCCCACACCAGCCACGGAGCCATTGGTAATTTCCAAGGTGCCCTTACCGATGGGATTAGCGATATTGCCCTGGATAGCCACCTGCATATCCATCTCACCCTTGATTTCCGGCGGATTCTTCATTACGGCGGTCACGATGGCCGGGTTAGCCTTGGTCGCGGTCATAGCCAAATTAAAATCATTTTTCTTCAGCTCTATTTGACCGCCAGCGGTAATCAAGCCGTGATCCACAACGCCGTCCTGCTCCTGCAGCTTCACCTCATCTAAGGTCAGCAAAGTTTTTTTCACGCTGCCCTTCAACGCCATATGGGCATAATTGAGCTCATGAATCTTCACATCATCAGCCTGAATAGAAATATTGAGGCCGCTGCCCTTGCCCTGAGGGCAGAAATCCAAAAGGCCCTGCATTTGCCCATTGATATCGTAATCCAGCCGCGCCATACGCAGTAGTCCACCAATATCGCCCCACAGCATCTGAACCTTGCCCTGCATGAATTTTTCCTGCAAATTCAAATTAACATCCGCCGTATAAAGGCCATAGTTGGTCGGATCGTCCCTATAGGGCTGCTTAAAGGAAACCTGGAACATATTATATGGGAGCCCACGCCCCTCCACCGTACCGGACAGCTCCGTAATAGCCTCACCGTTAATGAGCACCTTGTCGCTGTCCACGTTGCCGCTAAAGGTAGGCGCAGTGAGCCTGCCACCTAAATGACCCTTGGCATTGAGCTTACCGCCTAAATCCACGGTCTCGTCCTTAATAGGCAAGTGAGCCAAATCCACATCCTTGGCCACCACATCAAAGTTCAGGGTGCCATCCTTGGCCATAGTGCCATTCATTTTGATATCCGCATAAAAGGCTTTAATTAAAAAGTCCTCCAGCTCTAAATTGCCCTTATCATACAAATAGCGACCATCCACACTGTTATACAGCTGCTCCATGGCGCTGCCGTCGGAGGCATGAACCTCGCCATATACATATAAATCCTTGGCGGTACCACGCACCTGCATCACATTGTCCAGATTGCCGGTTACGGGCACCTCTTTTTTATTTAGCAAGAGCCGCATAATAGGCTCGATACGCACGCCAGAGGTCTCCAGAGACAAATCTACAAAGGGCTCCTCCCCACGTAAATCCACTGAACCGCTGACGATATGATGGCCCTGCTCCATATTAGCCTGAAAATTTTTGATGGTCAAAAGGTTGTCCTTCAGGCTTATAAAGCCATGGGCCTCCCTAATGCTTTGTTCCATAAATTCAGCATGACTCAGTTGAATAATGCCAGCAAACTCAGGCGCGGTAAGCCTTCCGCCCACAGCGAAGCCCGTGGAACACAGGCCACTGCCCTCCTTGCCCGCTGCTGCCAGCAGCGGGTCAACAGGAAAGTCAGCCATTCTACCCTTGATTTCCAGCTGTCCGTCCTTGCTAACGCTACCACTAGCCAAAAGGGTACCCTTCTCCCCGGCAAAGGCGCTGAAATGGTCTATTGCAAGACCCTCGCTATTTAAAACACCATCCAAGCTCATGCGGTTAATGTGTAGCCCACGCCATTGTAAATCCATGGTGTCAGCTGCAGCGTGCAGCTGCAGCGTATCACCATGCACCTTGGCCAGCAGGGCCAGCTTAGCGTTAATCTGCACATCATCCTTAGGTCTAGCAGGTGTAGCGTGGGTAATATTTTCCAGCGCCAAGTCGCCTGTAAATACCTTTTCTTCCAAGCTATAGGAAGCATTGCCCTTGATGGAGCCACCGCCGTAGGCAGCATTTACTTCCTCTAGCACGATTTCCTTTTTGTCAGCTCTGAAGGGCAGACGCAGCTTGTTCAAGCTATAGCCCTCATAGGCTAGCTTTTCGGCGCTGAGCACACCCTTACCACTGGGCGACTCAGTATCGCGCAGATCGGCCTCACCCTCAAGGGTCAGGCTTTGACCATCCAGCAAGGCCTGCAAGGAGCTGATGGTTAGATAATTATCGTGAACCCGCACCAATCCGTCCAGCTTGAGGCTATGAGTAGCGCCATTGGCCAGAAATTTTCCCTCTAGGCCAGCCAAATTAACCTGCCCGGAGTAACGCTGCTGTCCCTTTTCATTAGCATAAATCAGGGCCAGCTTTTTCAGGCCACCCTGCAGCTCAAGTATGTCCCCATAATGCTTCGCAAGGGGCGCATAGGGCGCTAAATCCAAATGCTCGCTCTTAAGCTCCACGCGACCCTCGCCCTTGGTGGTCACAAGCCCACCAATAGCCAGCTCGTCGACGCCGCTGCCCAAACGCAGTCCTAGGGCAAATTTAGGATTAGCCCCGCCATCAACTGTGCCAGCTACGGGAAAATCCCACCGGCCCTGAGGCATCTGCACATGCAAAAGGCCCTTATTAATTTCCAGCAAGCCATAAAAGGGAGTTTCCTCTGAATCGGAGGGCTTAAGCAGCTTGGCCATATTCCACTGCTGCTCCTCGTCCATGGTCAAATAAAACTGAGGACGCACCAGCTCCACCCGGCTCACCGCTCTAGCTCCCTTATCCAAGGCTAGCCAAGGACGCATATGCACAATAAGCCGCGGTATTTCCGCGACCTTCTCGCCCTGAGCGTCCTTAATCACAAGATTGCCCATCTCGGCGCTAAAGCCGCCGTCCCAAGTTAAATCCCCCACGGTCACGCTGCCATTAATAAAGCTGGAGGCGATGCGCTCAACCTCAGGCAGGGACTGACGTATATATTTGGGCATTACCGTATGCACTAGGAAGATATAGCCTGCGCTGAGCAAAACCACTAAAAACGCTATAAATGTTGAAAATTTTTTCATAAAAGTCACCATCATCAATTATAACAGGACTTAGTGACAAAAATGTGTCACCAAGGTCTATTTTAAGCAAAATGAACATACCTCGACTTTGATTATTTCGACATAAGTCAGAATCTTCCTGTTTACGCACAAAAAAATAACGCTCGTGGCCGTGGCAACGAGCGTCTTAGGTCATTATGGGAAATTATTTTGCTGTCTTAGTGTTCACAGCTTTTTCGGCTTCGGCAACCTTGGAGTCCACCACTACCTTAGTGGGGAACTGCATGGGCACACCGATAGCGGTCTCTAGATTAGTCTTGCAGGTATTGTAGTCATACATGGCCTGCAGATAGTTAGTCTTAGCATCAGTCAGGGCTACCTGAGCGTCCAGCACGTCAGTATTGGTGCCAACGCCGTTCATGTAGCGCAGCTGAGCGATACGGTAATCTTCTTCAGCTTGAGAAACAGCCAGCTTGGTGGTGTCGATGCGTTTTTCAGCCTCGCGCATGCTGAGATAATTAGTACGAACATCCAAGTTCACCAAATCAACAGTATCACGATAGCTTTCATGAGCTTTAGCCAACTCAGCCTCAGCCCCATGAATTTTGGAAACAGTTACGCCGCTATCAAAGATATTCATAGTCACTTGAACACCAACGCCCCAGTTACCATTTTCATCACCGGGCCAATTGCTGTCCTTCCAGTTTTGGCTAGCGCTGGCAGCTATCTGCGGCATATGCCCGGAAATAGCCACACGCAGAGCACCCTTAGCAGACTCGACCTTTTGCTTAGCCTGCTCCAACTCGGGGCGATGCTTAGCAGCATAATCCAGACAATACTGCAGATCATTGTCATAGGGAGTGTAAACTAAAATATTATCCAGCTTTAGCTGAGTATCCATGGGCAAGCCCACGATTTTATTCAAATTAGCTTCTGCAATCTGATATTTATTCTCTGCCTGAATCAAGCTTTGCTTGGCGTTAGCCAACTCAACCTGGCTACGCAGCACGTCCACCTTAGCCACAACGCCAACCTCATATTGAGCTTCTACATTCTTCAGATGGTCGGCTAGACGGTCTACAGATTCGCGACCCAGCTTTTGCAGATTATCTGCTTGCAGCATATCGAAATAACCATTGGTTACTGTATTACGCATTTCGTTGTAAGCTCGTTGGACACCTTGCTCAGAAATAAGATATCCAGCCTTCGCCTGTTTAATAGCACCAGCGATTTTACCACCAGTGTAGATGGGCATGGATGCAGTTAAGGAATTGGAATGCTCATTGCCAATAGCCTTATAGTACTCGCCAGTCCAAGCACCAGTGGCATCAGTCTTCTTTACAATATTATCATCGTAGCCACCACGTTCAGTTTTGTGACTGCCGGTGATGGTAATCCATCTACTATTGCGCGCTGCATTATAACTTGCTCTCGCGCTATCTCTTTCGTAGCCAGCGATGGTAATAGCAGGATTGGTATTAAAGGCACGCTCCATAGCGTCCTGCAAATTCAGCTCCACGGTCTCGCCCGCAAAGGCAGCCTGGCTCATGCACATAGTCAGTGCCGCACCCAGCACCAAGAGACGTTTACTTAATTTATGTCTAGTCATCAGGAAACCTCCAATCAATTCTGACTAACCAGTCAGTATAAAAAAATTATATTTACTTTGACCAAAAAAGTCAAATGAAATTTCTGTAACATGATTATAATAGAAACTCATTCACCGCTCAAGCGTTCCTCCTTCCCTTCAAAGGGAAGGCTCTCAACGCATTTTTGAGACTACAAGCTTTTAGAAATAAGTACGCACGCCCATGTAGGTATCACGCTTGGTGCCGCGCACATCCATCGTCTCCCCGTACAGCGAGAAGTTATCCGTCAGCCGCAGCTCGCCGCCCACGCGGACCTTAGCGTCATCGAAATCATAGAGCTGGGAGTAAAGCTTAAAATCCCTACTCAAATCATAGCTCAGTCCCACGCCAAACTCTCCCTGCATGGCACCCATGCTCACAGCAGTATTGCCCATTTTGTGACCCATAATAAAGTCGAACTTGTTGGCCTCGCCTATATCATAGCCACCCATATACAGGAAATTTTTCTCGCTGGGGCTAATGGTAACGCCTAAATTGCCACGCCAATCGCTGCCCTTGGCGCTGTAGCCTGCATCCGCAGATATCTTGGCCTCCGTAAGGGCGCCCATAATCTTATTAGCCTTAGCGCTGGTTTCCTTAACATTAACCAAGGTTTCCTTCAGAGACTCCTGTGTCACAGGGTCCTTGGCCACTGTTTCCAGCACCTGCACGATATTTTCCATGCGCTGGGTAGTGTCCGCCATATTCTTGGCGATAGCTGCCAAATTGCGGCCCGTTTCACCATTATTGTCCACACCCTTCATGATGCTTTCGATATAGCTGGCCGTGCTGTTCATGCGTTGGGTAAGCTCATTGATCTGGTGAATCATTTGGGTTATATCCTGCTGATTAGCCACCGCCACATCAGCCATAACCTTGGTAAAGGTATTCATGTTCTCCGTAATACCCTGCATATTTCTGAAGCCGCTTTTCATGGAGGCCTGTACCTCCTTGTCCCCAAAAACATTTTCAAAGGCGGCGGCGATATTTTCCAGGCGCTTCATCAAATCACCCGAGTTGGCAAAAAACTCATCCATGCCACCGCCGGGAGTTCCCTTAAGGCTGCTCCCCGCGCTGATAAAGCCCTGTCCAGGCTTCGTTGGGGGTACAATATGCACATATTTTTCGCCCATGATGCCATCGGAAGCAATGGTAAAGACTGCCCCCTGGGGAATTTTAATATTATCATCTATTTCGGTAATAACCTCCACCTTATCGGGAGCCACGTTCAGCTTCCTCACGGTGCCCACCTGCACGCCGGCATAGCGTACCACATGACCCGGCATCAGACCACTAACCTGGGGATAGTTGATGCGCAGCTCATAGCCCTTTTTGCCAAAGGAAAACGCTCCCATAAAGGTAATAATGCCTGCCAGCACCACTGCGCCACCTAGAGCGAAAGCGCCAACCTTAACCTCACTTGAGCCCATCTCCATCCTCCTCTTTCCTTTCCAATCCATGAACAAAGGCATAAACCACAGGGTTCCTGCTTTGTCTAATCTCGTCCGGCGTACCAATCTGGACGATTTTTCCTTTATCTAGCATAGCGATACGATCCGCCGCAAAAAAGGCTGATTCCATATCGTGTGTTACCAAAACTGATGTCAAGCACAGCTGCTTTTGGGTTTTGCGAATCAAGCGGGAAATTGTCATGGTCATCACCGGGTCCAAGCCCGAGGTGGGCTCGTCATACAGCACTATCCGCGGCTCCATGGCCAAGGCTCTAGACAGAGCCACACGCTTTTTCATACCACCGGACAGCTCCGAGGGCAGCATTTTTTGCGTATCGGGCATACCCACCAAGTCCAGCAGCTGCGCTATTCGCTCTTGGATTTCCTCCTCGCTAAGCTTAAAATAGCGACGGAGGCCGAAAGCCACATTCTCGCCCACGCTTAAAAAGTCGAAGAGGGCGGAATACTGAAAGACCACGCCCATGCGACGGCGCAGCCCATCCCATTCCTCCTCGCTATAGCCGGAGGTTTCCTGACCATCGATGACCACACTGCCGCTGGTAGGGGGCAATAACCCCGTCAGCACCTTGATCACTGTGCTCTTGCCCGTGCCCGAGGGGCCGATAACCGCCAAGGTCTCTCCCTCGTACACATCTAAATCTAAATCATTTAGGACAAGCTTGTCCCCAAAGGCTATTTTCAGTTGGCGAATTTTAATCATCGGTTCCTTATTGCCCATACCGCCAACTCCTATACATAAATCACAATGGATAAGAAATAATTAAAAATAAAAATCAAAATGATGGATAAAACCACGGAGGCCGTCGTCGCAAGGCCTACGCCCTCCGCTCCGTTGGGCGCGTTAAGACCCTTGTAGCAGCCAATAATGGCGATAATACCGCCGAAGAAGCAGCTCTTAAGCATGCCGCCGAACACATCGTAAAACTCCGCCAGCATTTTAATAGAATTAGTATAAGTAAAGGTGCCTATGCCAGCATAATAATGGGCCACCACCCAGCCGCCGATATTGCCAATTAAATTGGCGAAAATCACCAAAATAGGCATCATCAGCACCATGGCTATAAACCGCGGCACCACTAAAAAGCTCACTGGATTGGCCGCCATAACCCTTAATGCGTCGATTTGCTCAGTCACCTTCATGGTGCCCAGCTCGGCGGCAATAGCCGCGCCAATACGACCGGCCACCACCACGCCCACCAGCACCGGCACCAGCTCCCGGGCCATGGCGATGGCCACGATGCCGCCCACAGTGGAAGAAGCGCCTAAGCGCACAAACTCCTTCGCCGTCTGCACGGAAAAAACCATGCCCGTGCAGAGAATGGTCATGAGCACAATGGGCAGGGAGTCCGCGCCTAAAAGGGCCATCTGCCGCACTACTTCACGCCAATCCGCCTCCTTAAGCCGCCGCAGGGTTTGCAGCAGCAGCAGGGTGATGCGACCACTGGCTGAGCAAAAAGCCAATATTCTTTTGCCACAGGCTTCACAAATAGCTTTCAGCATGGCTCCACTCTTTTCTTCCTTGATACTATAATTATAAACTAAAAATATGGCATTAGTATGACGCGAGCTGAAAATTTAACAAATTAGCATAATCGCTTGCTATGTTACTTACCAACAACCTCTACGCTAACCTCGCCCTCGCCGTCAATAATAAAATCAAAGGGATATTTCTGCTTAAAGGGTGAGCCCGCCAGCATCCCTGACAGCCCTGCATCAGGAATCTGGGCGTTAGGATTGGCGTTCATCTGCTGCTGCCCTGTGGCGATATCCACAATAATCTCGTTATTTTTATCCGCTTTATTCACGCTCTTCACATAATCTGCCAAGGTACGGCGCTGCTCCTGCTTCTTGGCCGCAGGCACGCCCTCTTGCTGCTGCTTCCGCAGCAGCTCCATTATCCAGGCCATGCTGCTGCCGCCACGTACCTGCAGGGCCAGCTTGCCGCCGGGATGATCCTTGGGCACCGTAAAATAAACTGTACGGGTAAACTCCTGCCCCCGATAGGGCTTCATGGTTACGTCAATGGCAAGCTTTTCCCCTGCCTGCACCTTCTCCGCGGCCGCCTGCACCCGTTGGATTTCAGCGACCTGCACCTGTTCGCTCAACTGAGCCTCCACATTAATCCCATAAAGCTGTACCGCTTCGAATTTATTCTGCATGAGAATGGTCATAGCCTCGCTAAGCTCCGCATTCACATTCTTCAAAATAGCATCGCTAGAATAGAACATATTCTCCCGCTGGATGGACAGATTTTGCTTCTTGCTGTCCACACCGGTAATGGTGAAGCACAGTCTGGCTGTGCCGCCTCCGTTGCGGTCACAGGCCTTACTCAAAGCGTTCACCACCGCCGCCTCCACAATCGCAGGAGCCAGCCTTTCATCCTCCACAACCTCGAGACGCATGCTAGCGCCCTGACTGCGCCCTGTGTCGTTCACAGTGATGAACAGGGGAATCGTTGTGGGAAGCTTCCCTTGACTACCACCGATGCCGCTGGAGCGATCCTGAGTAAATGTACCAATGGGCTCGCCCATATTGCCCACCTTATAGCTGCTTTGCATATTGGGAACAACACCCAAAACCCATGCCTTGGTCATAAAAATATTGCTCTTACCCCTTTGCATAAAGGGATGACCAAAGGCCAGCACATTGCCCTTATCATCAGTCCAGGTCACAGTGCCCAGCGCTCCCAATGTCATAT
The DNA here is from genome assembly GCA_004558595.1 of Phascolarctobacterium sp. Lineage (GTDB taxonomy): Bacteria > Bacillota > Negativicutes > Acidaminococcales > Acidaminococcaceae > Phascolarctobacterium_A. The sequence continues at coordinate 14,727 of SFCN01000013.1, forward strand.
CGCCCTGCAAAATAGAGGCTCCTACGGCACTGCCGGGCTCCAAGGCCTTACCGGAGCCCTGACCCACGCCCACGGCGCTCACAGCCTCTAGGCCCAAAGGGGCCAGCTTTTCCTGAAGATAGCTTAAACCGTACTCCGTAAAGCCTCCTGCCTGCAAAGCTGTCCCTTGGGGCAGCCAATCCGCCGGCAAAGATTTAGGCTCGTCTAACAAGCTAAGCATACGACCGATGGGCGTCAAAAAGCAGTAGTGCGGATCGTTGAACACCTTACCAAAGGCCACCGCTCCCACCAAGCGACCATCCACATACACGGGACTGCCGCTCATGCCTTGAGCCACGCCTCCAGTCTTTTCGATTAAATCGCCATACAGACGCACAAAAACACTGTAGCCCGTGGCCTCGCTACCCTGCACGCCTAAAATCTCCACATTAAATTCTTCGATGGTATCCCCTTGGATAACGGTTTTACCAATGCCCTGCATACCGGGACGCAAATCTCGAATGGGCATCAGGGGAATATTGGCCGCAGCGGCCACTGCCAGCTGCAGGCACAAGCATAAAGCTAAAATAAAGATGCGCATGAATATCTCCTAATAGTTGAAAACCGGCGAAGCTGATCGCCGGTTATGAACAAATAAAAACAAAGTATATATTTTTATTATAACGCCTTGACAAAGCTTTGACAAGCCGTTATAGGCCCTTAATTGTAAGGTATTTGCAAACAATGGAGCCCCTTGTCAGACAAAGCTTTCCTAGAACGGTATAGTCTAGAGCAAAGCATTATTTGGGAAACAGCCCCAGCCCAATGCTAACAGGTCGCTCCTTGCCATCGGAGGGCTTGTTCACCACAAGCCCGTTGATGGCCATGACGCTGCTGCCTCCGCCATCGAAATTGACGGCTTCCCGTGCTCCTAGGCGCAGCATATAAGTAGCAAGCTCCGCCAAGGTCAGCCCCGCCGAATTATTATTGCGACCGTCCACTACCACCAGGAGTAGCGTGCCGTCCTTCTTGATGCCCAGCGCGGTACGGGGTGCGCGACCCTTGGCGATGTCCCCTGCCATACGCTCTTCAGCGCTGCGTACATGGGCACGTCCATGCTCCACCAGAAGCGGACCACCGCTGACAACTGTGTCAGCGGCATCGGCGGTAGCGCTTCCTAGAGTTTCACTGAGAACGACCCGGTCACCTAACCTGAGCTGAGCCAGCGCGGCTGCGCTGGCGCCGTGGCCACTGATGATCACGGAGCCCGGCGTAATAGGCATATTACCCGCTGTGGACACAGCGGTCACCCTATTGTTCACAAGCTTCACCTCACGGCCCCATTGGTTAGTTTTGGTAGAAGGGGCGTAGAAGCTATTGTAAAGCACCAAATCATCGGCGATGCGAGCCCGGTTCATGCCCTTGAGCGCCAGGCTCTGACCGTTGGGCAGGGTTAGTGCGCCATAATAGCTAATGTCCTGCAGGATATCGGGGATACCATTCTTTAAAATATAGCCACTACGAGGCTGCTCATCCATGGCCAGCATCTGGCCCTCCTTTTTCACGCAGCCAATGACCCAGCCATCGGTATCGAAATAAGAGGCATTAATGGCCGCAAGGAGCTTCTTTTGGACCGCGATTTGGGAAATACGACCACGGCCGTTATAATTTCCCGCCGCGGAAAAGGGCAGTAGCTGGTATTTAGCGTCCGGAGCTACGCTGACCAAATAGGCCTGAATTTGCCGTCCATTCATCTCGTCTTGCAGATAGCTATAGGTCACGCCCTGAGCCAGCTTCTGCTCCCGCTTGACTATATTGATGCGAAACAGATCCACCACCAGACGGTAGGGATTGGGCAGCTGATAAACCTTGTATTGGCACTCCTTATTTAACTCGATAATGAGCCTTGAGCCTACCTTGCCCTCCGACACAAGACGCACAGCCTTGATGCTGGCGTCCTTAAGCTTGGCCTGCTGCTTGCTAGTGGTGCTATTAGGCAGCTCAATCTCCAAGGTCAGGCCATCCTTATGCACCTTGTAGGGAATGGGCTCCTTGCTATCCAGCACCAGGCGTACCCTAGCAGGGCTCACGCTACTGCGCAAGCTCGTAATAGGCGCTGCGTTAGCCAAAGCGGAAACACAAAGCAAATATATAGTAATAAAAATCGAAAATATCTTGCTTATCTTCATAGAAAACTTCCTACTAAATATAAAAGAAAGGCTCCCCTTTCAAGGGGAGCTGTCAGCGAGTTTATGAGCTGACTGAGAGGTTAATAACGCGCGAACCCCTCCACCACCTACGGTGGTCCCCCTCCCCTTCAAAGGGGAGGCAAAATCACTACTATTAAATATCTAAATTAGAAACCGTATACACCGTTCCAGGATGCAGCTTATCCAAGTTCTGCAGAGCCTTGCCAGTGCCCAGGGCCACGCATTCCAGCGGATCCTCGGCAATGCGAGTAGTGATGCCGGTCTCCTTTTGCATAACCTCAGCCAAACCATCCAGAAGAGCGCCACCACCGGTCATGTAGATGCCATTATCTACAATATCAGCAGCCAGCTCCGGCGGACATTTTTCCAAGACGCTACGCACAGTGGCGATAAGGGAGGCAATGGAATCCTCCAAGGCCTCGCGACATTCAGCGCTGTTCACGGTGAAAGTCGTCGGCAGACCTGTCACCATATCGCGACCACGCACAGTAATGCTCTCATTGCGACCAAATTTAGAAACAGTGGCCACGCCCATCTTAATCTCCTCAGCGGTACGCTCGCCAATGAGCACATTATGCACCTTCTTCACATGTCGCACAATGGCCTCGTCAAAATGGTCACCACCAATGCGAATGGAGGAATCCACCACAATACCGCCCAAGCTCAGCACAGCTATATCGGTGGTGCCGCCGCCAATATCTACAACCATGTTGCCACGGGGCACGGTTATATCAATACCCGCGCCTAGAGCCGCGGCCAGAGGCTCTTCGATCAAATAGGTCTTAGAAGCGCCACCTTGTGTCGTAGCCTCCATTACCGCACGCTTTTCCACGGAGGTAATGCCGATGGGTACGCAGGTCATAACACGGGGCTTAAAGAACAAGCTCTTGCCAGCCACCTTCTCGATAACATAGCTCAGCAGCTTTTGGGTCACCGTATAATTGGCGATAACGCCCTCCTTCAAGGGGCGAATAGCCACAATGGTTCCGGGGGAGCGGCCCAGCATCTCACGAGCATCATCGCCCACAGCCAGCACCTTATTGCGCACCTTATCAATAGCCACCACGCTGGGCTCCTTCAGTACCACACCCTTGCCCTTTACATAAACAAGGATATTGGCGGTGCCAAGATCTATACCTATATCCATACTCTTAAACATCTTCTTACTCCTGTTCTAGCCTATTATTCCGTAAATTAGTCCACCTGCACACGCTCAATGGATGCGCCCAAACTCTTCAGCTTATCCACAATATTTTCGTAGCCGCGGTCAATATGATAAATATCGCCAATGCGGGTCACACCCTCGGCCACCAATCCTGCTAAAATCATCGCCGCGCCGGCACGCAAATCCGTAGCTCGCACATCGCAGCCCGTCAACGGGGAAGGGCCCTCCACCACGGCGCTGCGTCCCTCTGTGGTAATACGGGCGCCCATGCGGTTTAATTCCACCACATGCATAAAGCGATTTTCGAAAACAGTCTCCGTCACCTTGCTGCGACCATCAGCGATAACCATCATCGCCATCATCTGAGCCTGCATATCAGTGGGAAAGCCCGGATAGGGCAATGTTTTAATGGCCACGGGCTTTAAGGGCAGCCTGCCCACAACCCGCACCTTATCAATATCCTCCTCCACAAAGGCTCCTGCCTCTCGCAGCTTGGCGATAAGGGGCTTTTGGTGCTCCGGTAGCACATTTTCTACAATCACATCGCCGCCGGTCATAGCCGCGGCGATCATGTAGGTGCCTGCCTCAATACGGTCGGGAATAATCGTATAATCAGCGCCGTGCAGCTCCTTCACGCCCTCGATGCGGATGGTATCCGTACCGGCGCCGCGAATTTTCGCGCCCATTTTATTCAAATAGTTGGCCAAATCCACTATTTCCGGCTCCTCGGCAGCATTCTCCACAATGGTAATGCCCTCGGCCAAAGAAGCGGCCATCAGCACATTTTCGGTAGCGCCCACGCTGGGGAAATCAAAATAAATATTGGCGCCCTTCAGTCCGTGGGGAGCGCTGGCATCAATATAGCCATGGCCCTGCTCAATCTTCACGCCTAACGCCTCGAAGGCCTTCAGGTGAATATCGATGGGACGAGCACCGATAGCGCAGCCACCGGGCATGGAAATACGGGCCTTGCCCACTCTTGCCAAAAGAGGTCCCATTACCAAAAAAGAAGCACGCATAGTACGCACCAGCTCATAGGGAGCTTCATAAGCAGTGATTTTCGTACTATCTATATGTAAAACGTTGGGTGCAGGGCAGCTTACCTCCAGCCCCAAGCATTTTAAAACTTCACTTATCGTATGCACATCCTCTAGCTTAGGAACCTCATCCAAAATGCTAGGGGTTTTGCCTAAGATAGAAGCTGCAATAATGGGTAATACTGCGTTTTTCGCACCACTGGTCTTAACCGTCCCCATAAGACGTCTACCGCCCTTAACAACTAGCTTTTCCAAAATAATCCTCCTGTATGTGCGAAGAAAAGTCTACACAATAACAATCATAGTGGCAATATTTTATCACTTACAGCCCTATTCTTTCAATAGCTGCTGCAAAGAAAAAGCCGGCAAATTTTCCGGCTTAATGGTTAATGCGCTGACGGTCTGCAAGAATGTTATAATAGGTTTCCTTATCCATCAACTCACGACGAATAGCCTTTTTTGCCTCGTCATCCTGCACCTCGGCCAGGCGCTCACGCAAAGCAGTAATCTCTTGCTTCAGCATGAGCATCTTATTGCCCGCTAAGCTCTCTAACATATCTGCCATCTTACAGTCCTCCTTTTATTACTCTTATAGAATACTATAAGCGGCTCTTTTATGCAAGGGGTAACCTCTTAAGTTTGATTTTTTGTTACATGAGTAAACAAAAACCCCCGTCCTTTCGGACGGGGGTAATGTTATTTTTGCATTGTCTTGTATGCTTTTTAAGCCATACCTGCAACCTTCAGACGGGTGATAGCTCTCTTCAATGCACGACTAGCGCGAGCATTGTCTACGTCAGCATCCTTGCTAGCTAAGCGGCGCTCAGCACGCTCCTTAGCAGCATTGGCACGAGCGGTGTCAATGTCGGTATCTGCGTCGGCAATGGTTGCCAACACGGTGCATTTGCCACCCTTCATCTCCAGGAAGCCGCCGCATACTGCGAAGGACTTCTTGCTACCGTCACTAAACTCTATCTTCATGGGAGCAACATCAAGAGTCGCGATAATCGGCAAATGGTTTGCCTTAATACCCAAGCCGCCCACTAAGGAGCGGAAGCCTACATAGGTCACATTATCAGCGGAAAAAAGCATTTTATCCGGCGTGACAATTTCAAAAGTAAAGGTAGTAGCCATTATTATTCCTTCATGGTTGCAGCCTTGGCAATAGCGTCATCAATGGTACCAACCATGTAGAAAGCGCCTTCAGGCAGGTCGTCATGCTTGCCTTCCAGGATTTCTTTGAAGCCGCGGATGGTTTCCTTCAGCGGAACATATTGGCCGGGGGTACCGGTAAATTGTTCAGCAACGAAGAATGCCTGGCTGAGGAACTTCTGAATCTTACGAGCACGGGCAACGGTAACCTTGTCCTCCTCGCTCAATTCTTCCATACCCAGAATTGCGATGATATCTTGCAATTCCTTGTAGCGTTGCAGAATAGCTTGTACGCCACGAGCAACTTTATAATGCTCTTCGCCGATTACCAGCGGATCCAGGATACGGCTGGTGGAGTCGAGCGGGTCAACTGCCGGATAAATACCAAGCTCTGCGATAGAACGGGACAATACGGTGGTTGCATCCAAGTGAGCGAAGGTGCCTGCCGGAGCCGGGTCAGTCAAGTCGTCCGCAGGTACATATACGGCCTGTACGGAGGTGATGGAACCGGTCTTGGTGGAGGTGATACGCTCTTGCAGAGCGCCGATGTCGTTTGCCAGAGTGGGTTGATAACCTACTGCGGAAGGCATACGGCCCAGCAATGCGGATACTTCGGAACCAGCCTGAATGAAACGGAAAATGTTATCGATAAAGAGCAGTACGTCTTGGCCGCCAACATCACGGAAATATTCAGCCATGGTCAGACCGGTCAAGCCAACGCGCATACGTGCTCCAGGAGGCTCGTTCATCTGGCCATATACAAGAGCGGTCTTGCTGATAACGCCAGATTCCTTCATTTCGCCCCACAGGTCGTTGCCTTCACGAGTACGCTCGCCAACGCCTGCGAATACGGAATAGCCACCGTGTGCAGTTGCGATGTTATGGATCAGCTCCATAATAATAACGGTTTTGCCTACGCCGGCGCCGCCGAACAGACCGATTTTACCGCCCATTGCATAAGGAGCGATCAAGTCTACGACTTTAATGCCGGTTTCCAAAATTTTAGTAGATGTTGCCTGTTGGTCGAAGGTCGGAGCAGGTCTGTGGATGGGCCAGTGATCTGCTGCTTCAACCGGAGTATCGTCATGGTCAACGGTCTCGCCGAGCACGTTGAAGATACGACCCAGTACGCCGGGGCCTACGGGTACGCTGATAGGAGCGCCGGTATCTACTGCTTCCATGCCGCGAACCAGACCATCGGTGGAGCTCATAGCAACGGCACGAACTACATTGTAGCCGATGTGTTGCATAACTTCAGCGGTCAGGTGAATTTTTACCTTACCGTCATCAGTGGTGCCATCGATGTGGATTGCGTTCAGGATAGCGGGCATGCTCTTCGGAGGGAACTCAATGTCGATAACAGGGCCAACAACTTGTACGATTCTACCTGTATTCAAGGTTTTAGCCTCCCTACGAAATAATTCAGATTATTGTTGTGCTTGCTTCAGCGCTTCTACGCCGCCAACGATTTCGTTGAGCTCGCGGGTAATGGAAGCCTGACGTGCCTTGTTATAGGACAGCTCCAGGTTTTGTACCAGCTTAGCAGCGTTATCAGTTGCAGAAGACATAGCAGTCATACGAGAACCCAACTCACTGGCAGCGGATTGCACCAGTGCAGCGTAAACAACGGTCTCCAGGTACTTGGGTGCAAGTACGCTTAAAGTCTCGTTTTCACCGGGCTCAAACATAAAGCTTGCTTCGGCCTTGCCAGCTTCTTTAGCAGGCGGCTCTACCGGCAGAATCTTCTCGCAGGTAGGAGTCTGGGACAAAGCGGATTTGAAAATAGTATATACGATGCGCAGCTCGTCAAAACCCTCAGCAGCAAAGCGTTTTGCTGCATCTTGGGCAACTTCTACTGCGTTATCATATGCAGGTCTGTCGGAGAAGCCAAAATGGGATTCCAGCACATTGTAGCCACGACGTTGGAAGAAGTCTCTAGCCTTACGACCGCAGGTGATAACAACAACCTCGTCCTCACATGCAGCAATTTCAGCAACAGCCATCTTCAAAGCGTTGGAGCTGTATGCGCCTGCCAGACCTTTATCAGAGGCGAGCACCAGATAACCAACTTTTTTAACTTCACGATGTTGAAGCAGCGGGTGTTCCTTGGCACTTAAGTTTGCAAGAATGCTTGGATCGCTCACAACGTTGGACAACACTTCTTTGATCTTGATGGCATAAGGACGGCTAGCAGCAGCACGCTCTTGAGCTCTTCTCAAGCGAGCAGCAGCAACCATCTTCATAGCCTTAGTGATCTTACCAATGTTACCTACGCTCTTCATGTGGCGATGAATCTCGCGTGCAGTAGCCATTAGTTAATCACCTACCTTCACTAACAAAGGTTTCCTTGAACTCGGCGATTGCTTTCTTCAAAGCTTCTTCATTCTCATCAGTGATTTTCTTGGTTTTCAGGATATCTGCGCCAACTTCAGGATGGTTAGCTTCCATGAAGTCCAGGAATTCTTTTTCGCAGCGAGTTACTTCTTTAACTGCTACGTCATCCAGATAACCCTTGGTGCCAAGGTAAATTGCCATAACCTGTTTTTCAACAGACAGCGGGCTGTATTGACCTTGCTTCAGAACCTCGGTCAAGCGTTGACCACGGTCCAGCTGAGCCTTGGTAGCCTTATCAAGGTCGGAAGCAAACTGAGCAAATGCTGCCAGTTCGCGGAACTGTGCCAAATCCAGACGCAGGGTACCTGCAACCTGTTTCATAGCTTTAATCTGAGCAGCACCACCTACACGGGATACGGACAGACCGGAGTTGATAGCCGGACGGATACCGGAGTAGAACAGCTCGGATTCCAGGAAGATCTGACCGTCGGTAATGGAAATTACGTTGGTCGGAATAAAGCCGCCTACGTCGCCTGCCAGGGTTTCGATAACGGGCAGTGCGGTGATGGAGCCGCCCTTCAGCTCGTCATTCAGCTTAGCAGCGCGCTCCAACAGACGGGAGTGCAAATAGAATACGTCGCCAGGATAAGCTTCACGTCCGGGAGGACGGCGGAGCAGCAGGGACATTGCGCGGTAAGCAACAGCGTGCTTGGACAGGTCGTCGTATACGCACAGAACGTCTTTGCCTTGATCCATGAAGTATTCTGCCATGGTTACACCAGCATAGGGAGCCAGATATTGCAACGGAGCGGAGTCAGCTGCAGTAGCGGCAACGATGATGGTGTATTCCATTGCGCCGTGTTGTTCCAGAGTACGAACAATGCGGGCAACGTTGGAAGCCTTTTGGCCGATAGCTACATAAATGCAGATAACGCCCAGGCCCTTTTGGTTGATGATGGTATCAACTGCAACTGCGGTCTTACCGGTACCACGGTCGCCGATGATCAGCTCACGTTGGCCACGTCCGATAGGAACAAGTGCGTCGATACATTTAATACCAGTTTGCAGCGGGGTATCAACGGATTTACGATCTGCGATACCATGTGCAGGGGATTCAACAGGACGGTGTTCAGCAGCGACGATATCGCCCTTGCCGTCGATAGGAGCGCCGATAGCGCTAACTACACGACCCAGCAGGCCTTCGCCTACGGGAACTTCCATGATGCGGCCGGTACGGCGAACTACGTCGCCTTCCTTGATCTTGGTTTCGCCGCCCATCAATACGATACCAACGGAGTCCGGGTTCAGGTTCAATACCATGCCGGATACGTTGTGGGGCAGTTCTACCAATTCGCCAGCCATTGCGTTTTTCATACCGATAACGGTTGCGATGCCGTCACCGATCTTTTCAACGATACCAACCTCTTCGAGATCAGCGTCCACTTTGTAATTCTCCAGCTTAGCGCTGAGAGCATCACCCATAGCTTCGGGCTTGGTGTATTCGTGGATGTCGATGCCTGCGAGAGCAACTTCCATCTTCTTCAGCTTACGAGCAGCAGAAGCATCAAATACTTTATCGCCAACTTGTACGATGATACCACCGAGAATGGAGGGGTCAACCTTCTTGTTCAAGAAGATTTCGCGGCCCAATTTCTCAGTCAGAATTGCAGAAATGGATTGATACTCGTCAACAGTCAATTTCTTAGCTGTAGTAACGTTTACATCTAAAAGCTCTTTAATGGAGCCCAGATCAATTTTGAAGTCGGACAATTCTTGCTTTAGTAAAGCAATATTTTCTTCACTCTTCATATTGTACCAATCACCTCCGAATACCGGCTCTTAGTCTTGCTGCCTCGCATTTGCAGCAAACCGCGTCCGGCCTAATAGGGAAACGAGCAAAATTATTTCATAATGGAATCAACAATTTTGCTAGCCATTTGTTTGTCTTCTTCAGAATTCAGCTTTTGCTCAACAATTTTGCCAGCAGCGATCATGGACAGGCTGATAACCTGTGCACGAACTTCGTCCATAGCTTTCTTCTTTTCAGTAGCGATAATCTCTTTTTGAGCTGCTACATATTGCTCCTGCTCAACCTTGGTGTCAGCCATAATCTTATCATGAGCTGCTTGAGCGGTTTTGCGGGCGTTTTCAATAATAGCCTGTGCTTCCTGTCTTGCATCCGCTAATTTTGCAGCATATTCAGCTTTAACTGCTTCAGCGTCGTTCTTAGCCTTTTCAGCAGTTTCTAAATCGCTAGCAATTTTATTCTTGCGCTCTTCCATGATACCCAGTACAGGTTTGTAAACGAATTTAGCAAGAACGAAAACAAGAACCAAAAAGTTCAGGATTTGCGCGATAAGTGTTGCGTTAATATTAACCAATTATCTCACTCTCCTATTTGTTTTCTTAAATTAGGGATTCTAAATTATTTTACGAAGGGGTTAGCAAATACCAATACTACTGCGATAACGTAGCACAGAATAGGCATGGACTCTACCAGACCTACGGATACCAGCATGTTGGTGAACAGCTTGCCAGCTTCTTCAGGTTGACGAGCCATGGACTCGATTGCTTTACCAGTTAAGTTACCGTTACCAAGAGCAGCGCCCAGAGCTGCAGCCAGGCAGATGAATGCAACAGCGAACATAGATGCTGCAATAATAATTGCGTTTTCAGTCATTGAAATTTCCTCCTATCAATCATAAGACATTTTGATTTTAAATTTTTAGAATGACTTTTTAAATTAGTGATGCGCAAAAGCCAGCGCGAAGCTGGTCAGAGCCAGCATGGTGAAGATAAAGGCTTGCAAGAAACCAATAACCAAGCTGAACATTACCCAGAATTCAGGTACAACCCACGGAGCCAATTGATACAATACAATCAGCAAAATTTCGCCTGCCAGAATGTTACCGAATAGACGAAGGGCCATAGTCATCGGTTTAACAACTTCGTCTAACAAATGTAACGGCAAGAATGCGGGGGAAGGACTAATATAGTGCTTGTAGTGACTCAAGCCCTTTTGACCAACACCGATGATGTGCACACCGATTGCAACAGTCAAGGACAGTGCAAAGCAGGTGTTAACGTCGTTGGTCGGAGAAGTCCAGTGTACACCAACCTGCGGCAACATACCAATCTCGTTACTAATAAAGATGAACATGAAAAGGGTGATAATAAAAGGAGCCATGTATTTGCGTCCTTTAATACCCAGTTGGCCTTCCATAAGATCGTTTAAGAAGTCAATAAAGAACTCCATAACATTTTGGACTCCGCTAGGAACCATTTTCGGATTTTTGGCGGCCAGCAAGAAGAGAACAAACACTACTGCCATTGTAATCCAGGTCATATACATGGTTTGCATATGAATAACAATACCAGGTGCTACTTCTTGAGCAAGGTAATGGATAATCTCACCGGAATGTTCTTGTGCTGCAGCTGCTGCTTCATTTCCCATTATTTCTCTCTCCTTTCTTCACGTTACCCTCGTTATTGAGCTGGTACGCGATAATTGTTAAATTAAAAAGTAAAAATATATGTATCAGCAGAAGGCCGATGCAGACACCTGCCACATTGGCTCCCTGCCTTAACAACAATACGATAATGCTGGACACAGCCAAAATCCTGTACCAGCGGTGGCGCTTCATAATGAGTAGGCCCCTTTGGGGGTCCTTTTCGTAGGGCAAGGCCTTTTTAATGCCATGGACCAAAATCACTGTGTCCAAAAGCCCCAGCACAAAGCCCCTAAAAAGGCTCAGCGCCGCGCCGGGATAGCCCAGCACATGAAGCGCTATGACCATCACAAGACCTATGCAGGCCGGCAGCATTAGAAAGCGTTTATAACCGCCCCTTACTACGGGCGCAAAATCAAAGGTCATCATATAGGCTTAATCGTCCTCGTCCTGCATTACTGAATACACCAGCTTGAAAAAGGTTAAAAAGATGGTGACTATAGCAAGGCTGATGCCCGCCAGCCGAAAGGTGTGGTCCCCGGTCTTGAAATACTCATCCAGCCAGTCCCCACCAAAATAGGCCAAAAGAAAGTCAAACACAATCATGGCCGCTAGGGAAGAAACCGTAGCCAAAGCGTTGAACATTTTGAGGCGCTGCTTGCGCTCCCTTTCCTCCTTACGCTTATCCCGCATCTCCACAGTCGACCTTTTACTCCTTAATTTTTCCAAGCTTAATAGACCACCTGCGAGTTCACAGAATGGTACAATATAATTTTAATTTATTTCACAAAAATTGTCTACTCAATTATGCTGAAATTCGGTGAAATTTTCCACCGAGTAGCCGTTTTTGTGTAAAATCGCCTTAATAATTCGCTCGCAGGCCTTGCCATCGCCATAGGGATTAGCAGCCTCCGCCATGGAGCGATAATGCTCATCATCATCCAGGAGACGATTGGTTTCTCTGAGCACATCCTCGTAGGCGGTGCCCACCAGCTTTACTGTGCCTGCCTCCACAGCCTCAGGACGCTCGGTGGTATCACGCAGCACCAAAACGGGCTTGCCCAGCGCAGGAGCTTCCTCCTGAATACCGCCGCTGTCGGTGAGAACAATATCCACCTTGGCCATCAAATTGGCAAAGGGCTCGTAATCCATAGGCTCGATAAGATGCACGCGGCTTAAATGCCCCAGCTCCTGGTTCACAATCTCGCGCACCTTGGGGTTTTTGTGGACTGGGAAAATAGCCTCCACATTCTCATGAGTCTCTAGCACGCTCTTCAGGGCGCGATACACATGACGCATGGGCTCACCCAAATTTTCCCTTCTATGAGTAGTCATCAGAATCAATCTGTGGCCTGTAGCGAAAACCTTGTTAAAATCCTCATCGGCAAAATGATAATCACTATGCACAGTGGTCTGCAGGGCATCGATAACCGTGTTGCCGGTGACCAGAATATTGGCAGGGTTCACATTTTCCTTTAAAAGATTGGCCTTGCTAGTGCCCGTAGGCGCGAAATGCATATCGGCAATGGCGCCGGTCAGCTTGCGATTCATTTCCTCCGGGTAGGGGGAATACTTTTTACCGGTTCTCAGGCCTGCTTCCACATGGCCCACAGGAATTTGGGCGTAGAAGGCAGCCAGCGCTCCAGCGAAGGTAGTGGTTGTGTCACCATGCACCAGCACCATATCGGGCTTGGCCTCCTCCATAACGGGCTTCAGGCCCATCAGGGCGCGTGTAGTTACATCATATAGAGTTTGACCATTGGTCATAATATTCAAATCATAATCGGGTACAATGCCAAATAAATCCAACACCTGGTCCAGCATCTCCCTATGCTGGGCAGTAACAGCCACAATGGGCTGGATATATTCAGGATACTTGCGCATTTCTAAAACTAACGGACACATTTTGATAGCCTCCGGACGCGTGCCGAAAACTGTCATCAGCTTAAGCTTTTTTATCTTCTCCACGGTTTTTCCTCCCTCTTATAGATCTTATCGATCGTTCAGAATACCGATTTTTTTCGCTCCCACGGCCACGGCCGTAATAATCGCTGCGATAATAAGTGCTGCATAAAAGCCGTCAAACTCGGCCCACAGCACTGCGGCGATGCCCAAAATCGCAGTAATGCCATACATGAGCAGTACGGCCTGCTTTTGGTTCATGCCCATGGCTAAAAGGCGATGGTGCAAATGGCCTTTATCCGGCTGGAAGATGGGGCGTCCATTGCTGTAGCGACGCATAATGGCGAAGGCTGTGTCCATAATGGGCAGGCCCAGAGCGATGGCCGGCACGATTAAGGCTACCGTAGCTGCGGTCTTCACTGCACCATAGACAGAAATCGCAGCCAGCATATAGCCGATAAACATACTGCCCGTATCACCCATAAATATCGTAGCAGGGTTGAAATTATAGCGAATAAAGCCGATGATGCCACCAGCCAAGGCCGCAGTCATCACCGCAATATGATAGTAGCCCATCTGCACGGCTACCAAAATCACCGTCAGTGAAGCGATGGCGGATACACCCGCTGCCAAGCCATCCAAGCCGTCAATCAAATTCACTACGTTGGTAAAGCTGATTACCCAAAAGATGGTCAACGGTATAGAAAGATAGTCCAAATAAAAATAGCCGCCAAAGGGATTATTGATCCATTCGATGCGAATATCGAAAAGAACCAGTACGCAGGCAGCAAAAATCTGCCCCAGCAGCTTTACCTTGGCCGGCAACTGGTATTTGTCATCCAGCACACCAACGATAACTATCACCGTAGCACCCACCAGAATGCCCACGATATCCATCGTCATTTCCAGGCTTGCCACTGCGGCAACCATGAAGGCAATATAAATAGCCAGTCCACCTAAGCGGGGCATAATCTTCTTATGCACCTTGCGATTATCGGGCTTATCGATCGCACCGATGAGAAAGGCTAATTTCTTAATGTACGGGGTCAATATATAGCTTACTAAAGCAGCAAGCAAAAAGGGAAAACCATAAGCACTTAACATTCTATCTTTACTCCAGTAATAACACACATCACAAAGGGCATTTTGCCCTCACGCTTTACCTTCTCTATAGTATATCATTTTTCATAAAGTCGTCAATTACTTTTGTTACAAAAAGAACAGAAAAGTCCCCTCGAGGGCTCTTTTCCAAAGCATCTAAAAAATATTTTACAAATTTGACAAAAGATGGTAAAATATAATGTACGGTATAGGTAATTTATATACAGCTTATTGTTGAGCTATAATTCATTACCCTTAGCGTATGTAGTTACGCATGTAACTATTATGAAATAATTTCATAATTTAGTAAAACCGGTGAAAGCCGGCGACACAAAGCTACAGGGTCTGAACCATAATGGCATGACAGCCAGCTGCACACTATTAGTGTTTTCACTGGGCAAAATCTGTTATGGGGTTTTGCCCTGTCTGTTTTCTGGAAATAAGTATACATAATACAATATACGTCTAGATTTAATACGAGGTCCTGCCTATGAAGTTTTTTAGTCGTAATAATATTATATACGCCCTCATTACCATTCTGGTGCTGGGTCTAGTCTGTTTAGGCTTCGTTACCGTCATTACTAATGATGCCCGTAAGGATACCGAGGACCAGATGCGGGAGCTGAGCAATCAGACCATCAATACCATCGCCAACAAGATACATACAGACTCTGTTTGTCTACGCAGTATTGCCGAAACTGTGGGTAACAGCACCATGCAGTTGAATACCGAGGACCTGCGCCAGTATCTGGAGCGCAAGCGTAGTATTTATGGCTTTGGCGATATTGTGGTGGTCGACCTGAACGGAAAAGCTCTTTCCGCCATCGGGGCCAAGCTGCCCAATTTAAAGCAAATGGATTTCGTAGAGCAGGCCCGACAGGGCAAGACCGTGCTGCATCAGGGCTACAGCTCCGTGAATAGCCACGAGCAGCTAGTGCGTATCGCTCTTCCCTTAAAGAGAAATAATCGGGTTGTCGCCGTTTTGTACGGTGTTTATATGTCTAATCAGCTGCGTAGCATTTTAACGGATCGGCTCTTTAATAGCCACGGTCGCGTTAAGCTGATCACTAGCCACGGTGACGTAATCTCCTCTCCCGAAGGCGCTCTGCCCTTCCGCAATGTGGAGGAGTTCTTCCAATCTGACCACACCCAAATTGACCAAGATGAGTACCGCAGATATTACACCCTGCTGCAGCGCAATCGTCAAGGCTTCGCCAGCTACCGATATGCTCAGGAAAAGTATATTGTCGCTTTGACCCCTATGAATTTAGGGAATTTGACTACCACGGATAATGCTCAGTGGCATTTGTCCCTGTCCGTGCCCTATGAGCTGGTAGCGAGTCGCTCCCGCACCAAGATTTTCCAGACGACCACCTTCGCCTTACTGCTCTTGGCCATTATTGGCGTTTTGAGCTATGCTCTCTATCGTAGCAACCAAAAGAAGCGAGAGGAGCTGCAAAAGGCCTACGAGGAAGTACAGTCCCTGTACCGCACGATTCCTACTCCCATTATCCGCTTCCGCATGGAGGACGGTGGCATTGTGCTCAGCGACAACCGTAGCTTCGCTAATCTGGTTGGCTGTCCCCACGAGACCTGTCAGCACCGCTTCCGTTTCTTTACCAAGCCGGAGTTCATTGAGCGGATCTGGGCTCTGCCCGATGGCTCCCACCAGATGGAGATGCTCATTCGCGGTTATGGTAAGAAATATCTTTGGCATTTGGCCTTTTTGGAGATTACCACGAAGCCCGAGGGTCGCGAGGTTCTGTGCGTACTGGCCAATATCACCCAGCAACATGAGAAGCTCAATGAGGCCACGCTTGTTTCCCAGACCGATGCTCTCACTGGTCTGGCTAATCGCCGCGGCATTATGGAGCAGCTGGAGCCCTTGTTCCTGACCGAGTCCACTAAGGGCGCTCTGCTGATTATGGATTTGGATAATTTTAAGCAGGTTAACGACCGTTTTGGCCATCAGACCGGTGATACTGTGCTAGCGACCTTTGCGGATATGCTGGTGGATACCCTGCCGGATACCAGCTTTATCTCCCGCTATGGTGGCGATGAGTTCGTGGTTTTCCTGCCCAATACTGATAAGGAGCAGACCTGCGATCTTGCCGGGAAGATTAAAGAGCGGTTGGCTCATGAGTTCCCCCTCTTTGTGAAAACCTGTCAGTTCGACGTAAGCTTTGGCTCGGTGTTCTTCCCGGAGGATGGTAAGGATTGGGATACTCTCTTCGCTAAGGTTGACGAGGTGTTGTATTATAATAAGCGTTTAAACAAGATGAGCGGACATAGTGAAAATAAATAAGCATCTTTATTTGTTTTTATAAACAAAGAGCAGCAACTGATCACATCAGTTGCTGCTCTTTTTACATTACTCTGCGTACTCATCTGCCAGAGCCTCAAAAGCCTCCTTGGCCTTCGCCAAGCAAGTCAAAATCTTCTCGGAGAACACACCACACTCCCCAGCCATAATCATCCTAAAGGCCTCACCCTTACCATAAGCATCCTTATAGCAGCGCTTGCTCACCAATGCGTCATACACATCCGCAATAGCCACAATCTGGGCCGCAATGGGAATCTCATCCCCAACAAGTCCTTCAGGATATCCCCGGCCATCATAGCGCTCATGATGATAACGAGCAATATCATAGCTCACCTTCTCGTACTCACTGGCGCCAATCCCCTTCATATGCTCGATAATCTCGCTGCCCTCAGTGGTATGAGTCTTCATAATCTCAAACTCTTCCTTGGTCAAGCGACCGGGCTTTAGCAAAATACTGTCGCTAATAGCAATCTTGCCCACATCGTGGAGGGCGCTGGCAGCGGCAATCATATCAATCTGCTTTGGATTCAGACCATACTCGGGGTAATGCACAGCAATCTGCTCTGCCAAAAGCTTCGTAAAGCCCTTCACCCGCTTAATATGCTGACCGCTCTCCAGATTGCGATACTCCACCACAGTACCCAAGAGCTCAATAATTCGCTCATTGGTCCGCTTCAGGCAGGCAGCCTGCTGGGCCAGCTTCTCGTTCTGCTTTTTGATCTCTTCGGTCTTTTCATCCACCAGCTTTTCCAAATTATGCTGGATAGCGAAGAGATTAATTACATTTTCCACACGACGCAGAACAGCCAGCTTATCAAAGGGCTTGCGGATAAAATCCACCACATTGAGAGCCAGGCATTTGCGCTCAGTCTCCGCATCAACCTCAGCGCTGATGACAATTACCGGCACCTCATCAATGAACCCGTTTTCATTAAGGTGCTCCAAAACGTCATAACCATCCATCTCTGGCATCACTAAATCCAGCAACACCAGCGCAAAGCCATTGCCATCCTCCCCCAGAGCCTCCACAGCCTCCTTGCCGTTTACAGCCACCACTGGCTCATAGGATTTGCTCAAAATTCCTGCCAGAATATCCCGATTAATCTCCTGGTCATCTACAATTAAAATTCTCTTCTTCATCATTCACCGCCAGAAACCAAACTATCTAAGAAACTAAACAATTAAAAACCTAAAAACTGCCTATTTTTGAGCCTTTTGTTCCTCTAAAATAAGCATGGTGCGCGCATAGATATCCTTCATGCTCTCCAAAAGCTCCAAGCTCTTGGGCGCCTTGCCGCCCCGCATCTCCTCAGTCAGGGCCACCACAGCGGGCTCCAGCTGGCTCAAGCCCAAATTCAGCACCACGCCCTTCAAGGTATGGATAGCCATAAAGGCCTCCTCATAATTTTGGCGCGCCAGCGCATCAACTAGCTTTTGCATATTGGTATCCTTGGTAAATTTCAGCGCCAAATACTCAATCATATCCGCATCGCCCAAGCGGCCATAGATATTTGCATAATCAGCGCCCATTTTCTCGTAGCATTCTTTAATAGTCATAGTACACCGTCCTTAGCTCAATTATATTCATGTACTTATTGTATCGCATTATCTACAAAAAAGCAAAGCTTATTCATCATGCCTATTGCCAAATCCGCTGTAAAGTCTTATATAAAACATCAATATAAACGGGCTTAGCGATATGGCCATTCATGCCGTTTTGCAAAGCGCGCTCTTTGTCCTCCTCAAAGGCATTGGCCGTCATAGCCAAGATGGGCAGCTTGGTCACGTCCCTGCGAGGCAGGCCGCGAATGGCCTTGGTGGCCTCATAGCCATCCATAATGGGCATTTGAATATCCATCAGCACCAAATCATAATAAAATTCCGGTCTGCTCTTCACGATCTCCACAGCCTCGGAGCCGTCCACAGCCTCTTCCACAACGAAGCCTGCCCTAGCGAGAATCTCGTAGGCTATTTCCCGATTTAAATCATTATCCTCTACCACTAACACCCGCTTGCCGTCAAAGGTAATGGACTTCTCCTCCTGCTTAGGCGGTAAAATGCTGCGGCAGGCCCTAGAAGCCTCCAGAAGCACGTTGCGCAGGTCGGACATAAAGAGTGGCTTATTGCAAAAGGCGGTAACTCCCGCTTCCCTAGCCTCCTGCTCAATATCGGTCCAATCGTAGGCCGTCAGGATGATAATGGGAGCATCATCGCCGATGACACGGCGAATGCGTCGCACGGTCTCGATGCCGTCCATCTGAGGCATGAGCCAGTCAATAATATAGCTATAGAAGGGATCCCCATCGTTATGGGCCTTTTGAGCGCGGAAAACAGCCTCACGACCGGAGGTTGTCCACTCGGAACGCATACCGATTTGTCCCAGCATCTTGGTCACGCTGTCGCAGGTTTGGAAGTCATCGTCGACTACCAGAGCGCGCAAGCCCTCCAGCTCCACTGTGTCTTCCTTCTTATGGACTACACTGCTCAAGGCGAAGTCAAAGCCCACGGTGAAGGTAGTCCCCCTATTGATCTGGCTCTGCACTTCAATAGTGCCGCCCATCATGTCCACGGTGTGCTTGGTAATGGTCATGCCCAGGCCCGTTCCCTCAATGCCGCTTACAGTAGCGCTCTTTTCTCGCTCAAAGGGGTCAAAGAGATGCTTCAAAAACGCCTCACTCATGCCGATGCCGCTATCGCGTATGATGAAATCATAATGGGCATAGCCGGGCTTTTTCGAAGCCTCCTGACGGATAGTGAAGGACACTACGCCGCCGATAGGGGTAAATTTAGCCGCGTTGCTCAAAATATTGATGAGCACCTGATCTAGACGCAAGGGATCGAAAATCAGCTCCTCGTCCTCCACGTCAATAGTATCCACATAAAACTCCAAGCGCTTGGCGCGCATTTGAGGACGTATCATATTCACCAGATTATGGATCCGCTCGGATAGATTGCATTCCTTTTCCTGAATGACGATCTTACCGCTTTCAATGCGGCTCATGTTCAAAATATCGTTAATGAGGCTCAGCAGATGGTTGCTAGAGCTCATGATTTTTTCCAAGCAGTCCTGCACTCTTTCCTTGTTATCGATATGGCTGGCCGCGATACTAGTGAAGCCGATTATGGCGTTCAAGGGCGTGCGGATATCGTGGCTCATATTAGATAGGAAGGTGGTTTTTGCGCGACTGGCATGCTCAGCCTCAGCCAAGGCATCCTGCAAAAGCTTTTGCTGCTTCATCTCGTTGAGCACTTCGTTATCCGCATCGCGCACAGCGAATACGGCAGTGAAATTATTCTCGTCGAGATGCAAACGCAAAATGCGCCATTCAGCATAGCCATAATCCGTGCTATCTGGCATCGCCCTGCGGCGCATGCGGATCACATAGGAGGACTCACGCTTCAAAACATTCCGCAGATTTTCTAAGCTACTTTCGAAAACAGTCCTTTCCATGTCCTCAGGATGCACAAAGCGCTCAATATAGCTCTTAATAGCATCGGAATATTTCATGCCAATGAGGCCCTCCATGGTCACGGTGGCGCGCTCGTGGTCATCACGCTGTAAATAGAAAATATCGTTTTTCAAATCTACCCGCCACAGAGCATAATAGTCCTGACTCAGAGCATATACAGTCTCCTGCAGGCTTTCAGACTGCAGGCGCAGCTTTTCCCGCGCCAAAAGCAAATCCTGCGCCTCCTTTTCCAGCTCATGGATACGATTATATTTATCGGTGATATTCTTATAAATACCCACCGCCATATCTGTGAGCTCGCCGTTTTCCGTACAGATAACATGCAGCTTCAGATCATACACATTAACCTTGCCATTGGAGCCACGCAGCTTTACCATTCCACTTGCTTCGCGCTGCCCAGAAAGTACGGCCTCATGAATGCGTACATATTCCTTGGCCGACTCAGCATCCACTAAAATTCCTGAATCCACAACCCCATAGGGCACATCATGTACCTCCGTGGGCACATCAAAGGCACTGGCGATATCCTCATCAACATAGACAATCCTAGTAGCTCTGTTATAAGTGAATACAATATTATCCGCCTCGCGAATCGCAATCCGTGACGACTCTACGCTAGCACGCAGCTGCTCCAGCGTCGTTTTTCCCTCCATGCCTCTTAATGTATAATCCTTCATCATGCTCTCCCCTTATTTAAACACACACCTGCGCCAGCAGGTTCATCAGCTTTTCAATATCTATAGGCTTGGCCATGTGAGCGTTCATACCCACCTTCAGGCAATGCTGCATATCCTCCGCAAAAGCATCCGCCGTCATGGCAATAATGGGTACGTTAGCATCATCCCGACCCGAGGCGCGCATCGCCTCGGTTGCTTCGTAACCATTCATCACCGGCATCCGCAAATCCATCAGCACAACATCATAATAGCCCACAGCTGATTTAGTAAATTTATCCACACAGATTTGGCCATTTTCAGCCTCATCTACAATAAGTCCCTTGCGTGTGAGCAAGGCCACTGCTATTTCACGATTGAGTTCATTATCCTCAGCTAACAGCACTCTGAGTCCTGACAAGCTCACCTCGCGCTTAGGAGTGGTTTCCTTTTGCTTGCTGCAGACACTACCACGCTCTACATCCAACACAATGTTAAATTCCGTCCCCACATTGGGTTGGCTTTGCACGGATATCCTGCCCTCCATGCTATCGATAATATATTTGGTAATGGCCATGCCCAGGCCAGTCCCCTCTATTTTTTGGACACGGCGACTGTCCTCCCGAGCGAAGGATTCAAAAATATGCTGCACAAAATCCTCCGTCATGCCAATGCCATTATCCTTCACACCAAAGTGCAAGCGTACAAAATCCTTCCCTTTAGGAGAAGCCTCCTCCTTGAGGGAGAATTCTACTCTGCCGCCCACGGGCGTGAACTTCACCGCATTGCCCAAAAGGTTCAACAGCACCTGATGTAAACGCACGCCATCACTCATCACAGCAACGCAGCCAAGCTCGCCCACATCAAGCACCAGCTCCTGCTGCTTAGCCTCCACTTGTCCTTGCATAGTGGTAACAACGCTTTGCATCAGGTCGCTAAGCAGCACCTGCTCCCGGTTCAGCACCAGCTTACCTGCTTCTATTTTTGACATATCCAAAACGTTATTAATCAGCCCCAAAAGATGCTTACTGGACACCAAAATCTTGTCCAGACAGTCCCTGAGTTCCGTGGGATTTTGCAAATTATGCATGGCAATGGAGGTCAAGCCCATAATGGCATTCATAGGCGTGCGGATATCGTGGCTCACATTGGACAAAAATTCACTCTTTGCCTTGTTAGCACGCTCCGCCTCCCGCAGCGCTTCCTTCAACGTCTCCTGATTGCGGCGCTCCGCTTCTACAGATTCCGTAATATCCGTGCGCGCCATGCACACACGCCCCAAGCGCATGTCGATAGCAGTAACCGTAGCCTTTTTTACCTTCGCCGGATAATATGGGTTCTTACGCGCGGAATAGGTAAAGCTATAGCTATCCTTATCCTTGAGCTGTTCATTAATATAGTCGCAGTTCAGCATGCTCAGCCACAGCTCCCTATCCTCGGGCACCACATGGCGCTCTATTGCACTATCCATAAAGTCCTGATAAGTTCCGCGCCGACCAATCAAAGCGCCATGGATTTTGCTCGCATATAGAACGGTACGGGTGCCATTCAGTAAATCTATATCAGTAATTCTGTCCGCTCCTAAAACGGACATTTTG
>SFCN01000067.1 GCA_004558595.1 Phascolarctobacterium sp.
ATGGTTGTGGACGCACCTCTGGTGGCTCATAAATGCCAACCGGGTCAATTTGTGATCGTACGCACCGACGAATTCAGCGAACGCGTTCCCTTGACCATCGCTGACTTTAATCGTGAAACCGGAACCATTACCTTGATTATTCAAGCTATTGGCAACAGCACTCATCATCTGTGCGAAGCTCTGAACGTAGGCGACGAGATTTTGGACGTAGTTGGTCCTTTGGGTCGTCCCTCTGAAATGGGCAATTTCGGTACAGTTGTTGTGGTAGGCGGCGGTATCGGCGTAGCACCTGTTTATCCCATCGCACGAGCTTATCATGAGTTGGGCAACAAGGTAATTTCTATTATCGGTGCTCGCGATAAGGATTTAATTATTTGGCAAGATAAAATGGCCGCCATCAGCGATGAGGTTATTCTTACCACTGATAATGGCTCTGCAGGCCACAAGGGCTTTGTAACTGATCCGCTGAAGAAGATGCTGGAAGAGGGTATGAAAATCGATTACGTATTGGCCATCGGTCCTGTAATCATGATGAAGAATGTGGCCGCTACCACCAAGCCCTTTGGCGTGAAAACCATTGCTAGCTTGAACACAATTATGGTAGATGGCACCGGTATGTGCGGTGGCTGCCGCGTTATGGTAGGCGGTGAGAATAAATTCGCCTGCGTGGATGGCCCTGAATTCGATGCTCATCAGGTGGATTTCGCTAACCTGATGATGCGTCAAAGAATGTATCACGACCAGGAGGTTCTGGAATATAGCTGCGGAGGTCATTGCAAATGCGTGGAGGAATGAGAAACCCGATGCCGGAACAACCGGCTAATGTTCGCAATAAAAATTTTGAAGAGGTAGCTCTGGGCTATACTAAGGAAATGGCAATAGACGAGGCACAGCGTTGCCTGAACTGTCCTAAGCCCCGTTGCGTAGGCAGCTGCCCAGTTAATATCGAAATTCCTAAATTCATTCATGAGGTTGCTCAGGAGAATTTTGCGGAAGCCTATAAGATTTTGAAGCGTAAGAGCGCTCTGCCCGCAGTGTGCGGCCGCGTATGCCCCCAAGAGAATCAATGCGAGGGTAAATGTATTTTAGGCATTAAGGGTGAGCCGGTAGCTATCGGTCGTCTGGAGCGATTCGTGGCCGATTACGCTCGTGCTAACGGCTTGGATAATGATGTGGAAGCTCCTGCTGAACGCAAGGGCAAGAAGGTGGCTATTGTGGGCAGTGGTCCCAGCGGCCTGACCTGTGCTGGTGATTTGGCAAAAATGGGCTACGATGTGACCATGTATGAAGCACTGCATGCGGCTGGCGGCGTGCTTATGTATGGCATTCCTCAATTCCGTCTACCTAAAGAAATCGTTCAGCATGAGATTGCCGGCTTGAAAAAGCTAGGTGTGAATATCGTTGTAAATGCTGTTATTGGACGTACCTTTACCATTAAAGAGCTTATGGAAGAGGAAGGCTTTAGTGCGGTTTATGTGGGTACCGGTGCTGGTTTGCCTCACTTCATGCATATCGAAGGAGAAAATTTAAATGGCGTTTATTCCGCCAACGAATTCCTCACTCGTGTTAACCTGATGAAGGCTTATCAATTCCCCCGTGTAGCAACTCCTGTATACGTTGGCAAAAAGGCTGCCATCGTAGGTGCAGGCAATGTTGCTATGGACGCTGCCCGCACTGCCAAACGTTTGGGTGCGGAAAAGGTGTACATCGTTTATCGCCGTGGCGAGGACGAGATGCCTGCTCGTAAGGAAGAAATCGGCCATGCTAAGGAAGAAGGCATTGAGCTGCGTCTCTTGAATAACCCTGTAGCTATCGAGGGTAATGAAAAGGGCTGGGTAAGTGGCCTGAAGTGCGTAAAGATGGAGCTGGGCGAGGCGGATGCTAGCGGACGCCGTAGCCCTGTGGCTATTCCTGGCAGTGAGTACGTTTTGGACGTTGACATGGTTGTTATGGCCATCGGTCAAGGCCCCAACCCCTTAATTAAGGATACTACTCCGGATTTGGAAGTTAATAAGCGTGGCAACATCGTCACCGACGAAAACGGTGCTACCTCTATTCCGGGCTTGTTCGCCGGCGGCGATATCGTAACGGGTGCGGCCACCGTTATCAGCGCCATGGGCGCTGGCAAGAAGGCCGCTGCGGCCATTGACGCTTACTTGCAGGGCAAGTAAAAATATAGTTATAGGCTAACAAAAAAACTCTCCGTTCCGTAGCTCCTAAGAGCTGGCGGAACGGAGAGTTTCTTATATCATTATCTAAGCTATTGTTTCTCCTTGCATTTACCGAGGGGAATGTTCAGCTTATAAGCCTTTCTGAATGAACCTTTCCAAATCGGTTTCGTCCATGGAGCCGACTATTTTCGCTTTTACGACACCATTGGTATCGATCATAAGAGACATGGGTATGGCCTCAACATTATAGGCTCGAGAAATTTCTCGCTCATTGCCATAGCCCACGGGGAAGGTGTAACCTTTGGCAGGAATGAATTCAGCTGGAGCAGCTTGCTCTCCATCTAAGCTGATAGCAAGGAAGTGGATTTTATCCTTATATTGTTCATACTTAGCTTGAATGTGAGGCAGTTCTCTCACGCAGGGAGGGCACCAAGTGGCCCAAAAGTTTAGATAAACCGGCTTGTCTCGCAGCTCGGATAAATTCATCACCTTGCCAGTTGCCAAATCTGTAAAGGTAAAGTCAGGAGCAGCGACACCTTCGTTGATTTCAGCGGCCTCAGCCTTAGACATAATAGTCATGGCCTTTTGCTTGGTTAGTAGAGAAGACGTGTTTGTGTTTAGTGAAGCGTCAAAACCAGAAATGGTTACAAGGGATAGAGCAAGTAAAAAGCTAGTCAAGATTTTTTTCATGATGAACCTCCGCGAGTTTTAAATAGTTTATCAATTGATTATATAGCAAGAAGTGAAAATAACTTCATTTTTTGCCGAGAGAAATTGCTTTAGTAGGACAAACCTCTGCACATGCTCCGCAGTTAATGCACTCTCTATCGCCGACCTTGTGGCACTGCATGGGACAGTGATGCAAGCATTTATCGCAGCCAATGCACTTGACCAGATCAACTTTAATACCATAAACGGAAAGCCTGTTAAACAGGGAATAAATGGCTCCTAAGGGGCACAAAAAGCGGCAGAAGGGGCGATAAATGCAAGTGCTTGTGATTATAACTGTCATAAGCACTGCTAGCTTCCAGCCGAACAACATTCCCAGAGCATTACGTATATTGGGCTTGACCGCTGCCAAGGGTAGTGCTGCTTCTAAGGTACCAGCTGGGCAAATGAATTTGCAAAAAGCTGGAATACCAATACCATCAATATAATAATAAGCAAGTGGTAGGACAACCAAAAACAAAACTGTGATTATATATTTAAGTATTGTAAATCTTTGTATAGTAGGACTAAGCTTAATTTTCGGAGTAGGAAGCTTATAAAGCAGCTCCTGCACTAGGCCGAAGGGACAGGCCCAGCCACAAATAAGCCGTCCAAAAAGCACACCGAAAACTATAAGTAGTCCTAGGACATAGAAGGGAAAATGCAAGATAACGCCGCTGAGTGAGCTTTGTAGGGAGCCCAATGGGCATGCTCCTACCGCACCTGGACAGGAATAGCAATTGAGTCCGGGAACACAAACGCTTTTCAAAGGCCCACGATAGATGCGACCTTGTAAAAAGCTAGGGAGATTGGCATTATATAATAGAGTGGAGAGCCATTGAACTACACTACGCTTATCCAATGCCAATACACTCCAAACAAATGGTAATAGCCTTGCGCATGACCCTTGTATATTCCTTGGTATAGATGCCATAGCTTAGGAATGCTAAACCAACCAATAAAACGCAAATCCTTTGTTTATTCATAGAAATCTCCCTCACTAATTCGTTACTATTTATATTATAACAAACATGGCAGGTTAATTCTATGAAGAAATGGCAAATTAAGACATAAAAAAATCCCGCTCCTGAAAGAGAAGCGGGAAATTCTTGTTTTAAGCAAAGTTGTAAACTCTTAGAACAAAGCCTTACGAGCTTCAGCAACCAGAGCCAGAGCCAGTACGAAGAGTACAGCGCTCAGGATGGTAGTGATGAACTTAGCGCTACCCATAATGATGGAAGCCAGAGCTACGAAGCAAACTGCGAACATGAAGCACATGGGCAGAACAACCATCAGGTTGGACTTCTTTTCACCCTTCAGCCATACGCCGATAGCTAGCAGGGACAGAGCAGCCAACAATTGGTTAGCAGCACCGAATACGGGCCAGATTGCCAGATAAGAACCGGAGGACATGTACCAGGACAGGCCTACGGTAATAGCGGTTGCAACATAAGGATTGGAGAGAACGGAGCCTTTTACTTCGCCAGTTTTCTCATCAGTGCTAGAGAACAGCTCTTGGAAAATGAAGCGACCCAGACGGGTAGCAGTATCCAAAGTAGTCATAGCAAAAGCGGAGATAGTCAGAGCGACGAAGGATTTAGCAACGCCAAATTCAAAGCCCAGCTTAGTCATGAAGGTACCTACGCCATCAGCGAATACGTTTACAGGGCCGCCAGCCTTCATCAGCATTGCGAATTTGTCAGCACCAAGGTAACCAACAGCTACAACAGCAACAGTAGCCAGTACGCCTTCCAGCAGCATGGAGCCGTAGCCAACCAGTTGAGCGCTCTTTTCGTTATCCAATTGCTTGGAGGTGGTACCGGAGGAAACCAGAGAGTGGAAGCCAGAGATAGCACCGCAGGCAACGGTTACGAACAGCATGGGGAACATGGGATTATTGCCCTTCGGAGAAGGATCAAAGGAGGTTACCGCCGGCAGTTGAATGCTGGGTTGGTAAATTGCGATACCAGCCAAAGCGAAAGCAATGCAGGCATACAGCAGGAAGGAGTTCAGATAATCACGAGGTTGTAACAGAATCCAAACAGGAGCGATGGATGCGATAAAAATATAAGCCATCAGGATATAAATCCAGGTAGCCTTGGACAGAACCAGAGGGAACATGTTACCAGCAGCAATAGCAGCGATCAACAGAACCACGCCGATAACAGTACCAATTTTCAAATCAACGCCACCGCGATATACGCACAGGCCAAAAGCGATTGCCAGAACGATGAAGAGCAGGGATGCAGTTGCAGAAGCGGGGCTAGCGACGAAGGTACCAGCAACGATATTTGCAAAAGCTGCAACTACGACAATCAAAGTTACGTAAGCAAAAATAGAGAATAACAATTTGCCACGTTTGCCCAAGGTTGCGTCAATAATTTGGCCAATGGTTTTGCCATCATGACGAATAGAAGCGACCAAAGCGCCAAAGTCGTGGGTGCCACCGAAGAAGGTACAACCAATCAGTACCCACAGCATAACGGGAACCCAACCAAATACTGCTGCAGAAATAGGTCCAACGATAGGACCAGCGCCTGCGATGGAGGAGAAGTGATGGCCCATCAATACAGCGGGCGGAGTAGGCATATAGTCTACATCATCACGAAGCTTGTGAGCAGGAGTTTGTCTGCTCGGATCGATGCCCCATTGCTTAGCAAGCCAGGCACCGTAGGTTACGTAGGCGATAAAGAGAATGACCATAGCGCCTACAAGTAGCATAAAACCACTCATGAAAATACTTCCTTTCTTTTCTTTGCGACCTTGCAAAATAAAATAGTTTGACAAATCTGCACAGTCTATTCATATATAGAGTGCTAGAGTTGCAATAAGTATACCATATTTTGCAGTTTTGTCAATTAAATTTATGTAAAAAGGGTGAAATTGTAAACTTAAAAGGACAGCAAGAAGTAATCTGTTAAGGAAATAGGACAAAATCTATCCACTATAGTTAATTGTGTACAGCCAGTGATGACTCTTTGAGCTCCTCATAAACTACTTACTAAACTCAAAATATTGCTTAGTTTTACGTCCAGCCTTGTTGTAAGTGACTTCCTGCTTAGGGATATCTACCACATAAACTGCCAAGTCAGACCAACCCTTTAGACTGAAGCAGTAATCCTTGTGGTACTTGTATTTACTAAGCTCCTGCTTAAGAGCTTCGCCCATGCCCTGCTCGCAAATAAGAACCAAAGCAAAAAGGCTGCTCATGTGCTCTGTGGTAGTCTTAAGCTGCTGCATGCGTTGGCATAGTAGCTCCAGATAGGGCTGAAGCTCGTCTTTCGTCACCTCAGCAGGAAAGTGCTTCACAAAAAGATACTCATTGTGCTGCACGCTATAGGTCTTTATGCTGTGCACTAGGAAGTAACCCTCATCAGAGGCGTTTAGCTCTGCCACTAGGCTAAACAGCAGCTCATCCTGTACTAAGGCTTTATTATCAAAATAACGCTCAAGGCGTCGCTCTAAAAGCTTTAAATAAGTATTTCCATCCATAATATATACCTCGATAAGTTTCTATTGTTATATTAGTATAATCTACGGCAAGCGGCTTTGTCCAGTGCTTCTTACTGTGAAGAATTTGACAAATCTTACATGTATACAGCAAAAACAGGATTTTCGTGCTATAATAATAGTATACATTAAATCTTGAATACTAGGAGGATATAGATATGCAATTTCCAATTGTTTTAGGTGTTAGCGCTCGTCATGCTCATCTTTGCCGTGAGCATATGGATATTTTATTTGGTGAGGGCAGCGAGCTCCACCCCAAAAAGCCCATTGGTCAGCCCGGTCAATATGCTTCCGAGGAGCAAATTACCATGGTTACTCCCAAGGATTCCATGAAGCTGCGTATTATCGGCCCCCTGCGTCCGGAAACCCAAATCGAGCTTTCCTTAACAGATGCTCGCAAGGTAGGTCTGAACGCTCCCATCCGCAACAGTGGCGATATTGCTGGCTCGGCCGGCGCTAAGCTCATTGGACCCTGCGGCGAAGTGGAGATTAAAGAAGGCATTATTGTAGCGGCTCGTCATGTACATCTCTATCCTGAAACAGCCGAAAAATATGGTCTTAAGGATGGCGATATTGTTGACATTCAAACAGAAGGTGAGCGTAGCCTTACTTTGCATAATGTGCTGGTGCGTGCAGGCGTGAAGCATGCTGACGAGGTACATATCGACACAGATGAAGCCAATGCTTGTAATCTAGATAGTGGCGCAATGGTTAACATCGTTTATAATAAGTAATCTGAGGAGTGTAGCTCTATGAAAAAATCTGCTCTTTTGGCTAGTGTATTGGTGTTATACGCTGCTAATGCTTGGGCCTACGAAAATCCAGCCGCTGGCTTTAGTGTCCGCGATAAGGACCCCTTTTATAAAATGGAAAGTAGCAAGCTGTATGCCTTTTCAAGCTTTAGTACCAGTGAATTTGCCAAACTGGAAAACAAGGATCTGGGCAGCATTCATGTTATTAATTACTACACTGGGGCTGATATGGGCAAGATTTTAGGTGTGAACTATAATGATGCTTATTTTGCGGCTGAGTATGAAAAGCTTGCTCTTTTAGAGCGTTCTAAGCTAGATTTGCGTACCGTTCCCAGTCCCTTGTTGGATTTAAAAAAGTACGCATTATTAGATGGCAGGAGCTCTATCCTCTTGCAGGATGATTTTCTCAAGCAACAGCTGGCTAAGATTGAGCCCACAGTGCGAATTGATAAGATTGGGCAGTACAAGGTAATCACCCAAAGCTATTTATATAAGCAGGATAATACCTTAAACGAATTAGATATTAGCTTTTTAGCTGCCCATAACAGCCTTTATTTGCTAACTTCTATCACCACTGATAGCAAGTATTATGTTCAAAAGGCTGAAGCTGTTGCTGAAAAGAACAAAAACAGCACTGCAGCTGAAGGTAATCTGTCTTCTAAAGCTCTTTCCATGGATTTACAAATAGAAAAGGTGCAGCTAAAAACATTACCCTTGAGCCTGCGTAAAAGCCTTTGGCAGGAGCATGTAAAGCTATTGAAGGGCTTCAAGACCTTCCAACCCAAGCAAAGCAAGCAGGAGCTGCAATTTGTAGATTCTTACAAAGGGAAGACTGTTGTACTACCTCAGGATTGGGTCTATGGCCAGCTGCAGATTAAGGATAAACAGGGCCAGGGCTGCCTGACCATGGCAGCTCCTGTGCAAAATCTGCGACGCATTTTTGCTGAGATGGATTATTTGGACCTCTATCAGAGCTTGGAAGGAAGCAAGCTTCCTGTTTTTAATACAGAGCTGCCTCCAACGGCTAACCCAGAAGCTCGAAAAATATTGAAGAATCTCAACGCCTTTTTACTTACCTTGAGCTACCAAACCAAGGATAAGGATTTTCAGGCTATGACTGAGGCAGCCTTAGCCAGCAAGCTAGGAGCTGACGCACTACTGAGCGATAGTCTGAACTTCTTGAAAAACCATGGTGGTGAGACCTTCGCACTAGAAAAATATACCTATAAACTGGATTTCACTCCTAACAAGGTTTTGGCTACCATTCAAGGGCGGACCAAATTATTGCAAGAATTCCAATATGATAATTTTATGCAAATAGCCTTGCTCAAAAATAGTGGTAGCGTGCTTTTATACGCTCATAAGCCCGAGGAAAACACGTCTACTGAATTAGAACAAAGCCTCAGGGAATGGGATTTTTAAGCATTCCTAAAGCTAGGACTAATTACTTACCAGTACAGATCTAAGTATAAAAGCCTGTTAGCTCGTTGACACAACAGTAAGCAGGCTTTTTTTCTATGTTTGCAGCGAGTTGTATCGCACCTTTTAATATCTTAACTCACCGCATTAACTTATGAACAAGATTTAAGATAGAAAATTTACAGATTCTAAGAATTTGTGTTATAATTAAATCTATAGACGGGGTTAAGACTAAACCTAAATTGGGGAGGGGATTATTACGACAGCAAGCAAAAAGGTTAAGCTAAATGATGAACATATTAACGGACTTTTGGATAAGGGCAGAGGACAAAATAATAAGCTTTGCTTTGCCGATATCACGGATA
>SFCN01000068.1 GCA_004558595.1 Phascolarctobacterium sp.
ACAATAAAATCAGAAGAGTATTTTTTAGCTACCATGATGATGTCCCCCTTAAATAGACTTTTTATATTTGCTATGTCTACTTAAGAGGTATCATATCATGGAGTTACCGAAAAGAATGTTCGCATATTTGATTACCAACGGTGCAAGAAGTTTTGTAGGCGGATTGGCAGGCAGTTAGAACCAGCCTCATCCTATGCAATTCCCATCAGGTCAACTATGTCTAAATCTGAATCCTTTATACATCCTTATCTTTCCATTGCAGCACTGCGCCACGCCAGATTTTGTGCCGTCAACTGCTTCTGCCGCAAACACTATTTTGTGCTTCAGATATATCCTCCAATTTTTAATGGATATGATTCCTAATCCAGTTTAACAAATCCTCTTCACCAGCTTGACCATCAGCAATGGCAATAAACATATCAGCAAGTTCATTCTTTTGCAACACAAGCCTATATCCATTCCACTTCAAAAGAAGCTGTGTCATTAAAGCACCTATACGTTTATTACCATCTACAAAAGCATGATTAGTAGCCAATCCATAACCCAAACGAGCTATTTTCTCGATAACTGTTGGGTAAAAATCAACATTACCGAAAGTTTGTAATGGAGCGGCTATAGCAGCTTCTAGCCCTGCTCTATCCCTCAATCCGTCACTGCCACCACTTTTTTTGATTATTTGACCATGAATGGCAATCACATCATCAGCATTAACCCAAATCATTCTGCCATCCTCTTATAGTCCTCTGCATACTCATCTAGAATTGCATCTGCATCAGCAAGCATTTGTGCCCTAGATATAACTTTAGCAGGCTGTTCTAAGTTAACAGAAAAAGGCATGCCTTTGGCTCTCACAAAAGCTTTAGCAAAAATGTTAAAAGCAGTAGATTGCGACATACCTATCTCAGCACAAATCTCTGCCATCTTAGCTTTGATATCAGAATCCATTCTAAAGGTCATATTAGTATCCATATTAGCACCTCCTTGCATTGCAATTATATTACATTGTTAGTGCAAAGTCAAATTGGTTTAGATAACTTATATAAATCGACTAATGTCTTCACAAACACAAAAATCCCCCGACCGTAGCCGAGGGATTTGTTGTTTCTAGGATTATTTGCTATGTTCGCAAACTTGGTTACCAACGGTAGAAAAAGTTTTGCAAGCGGATTAACAGGAAGCCGGACGCTAGCAGTAGCCTTGCAAAACACCCCATCACTTTTGATTCTGCAAGCACCTTCTCAGGGTCTGCAAAACTTCCTTCATGTCTATGGGCTTAGACAAATGGGCATCCATGCCAGCAGCATGAGCCGCCTCCACATCCTCCGCAAAGGCGTTAGCCGTCATGGCGATGATAGGAATTTTGGCAGCATCAGGTCTGCTCTCCAGGCTGCGAATGGCCTTAGTGGCTTCGTAACCATTCATAAGAGGCATCATGATATCCATTAGAATCACATCAAAGCTGCCTGCAGGCTGGTCTGCGAAGGTTTCCACGGCCTCCTGACCGTTTTCCACCCGCTTCACCACCATACCCTGCTTTTCCAGCTGCAGCATGGCGATTTCGGCATTCAAATCGTTATCCTCTGCCAAAAGCACATGCACGCCCTCAAGGCTGAATTTCTCAGCCTCCCCAAGGATAGCCTGCTTCGGAACTTTGGTCACCTTCATGGGAATACCCACTACAAAGGTCGTGCCCTTATCCTTGGTGCTCTTCACAAGGATGCTGCCGCCCATCATTTCCACATAACGCTTAGTGATGGCCATGCCTAGGCCGCTTCCGCGATACAGGGTGCGGGCATCGCTGCTTTCTTGGGTGAACTCATCAAAAAGATGCTCCATAAACTCCTTGCTCATACCCACACCAGTATCTGTAATGGTATATTGCACAAGGATTTTCCCGGCATTGTGACTGGGTAAAATTTCCTCCTGCAGTTGGATATGTCCGCCGTCCTTGGTAAACTTCACCGCGTTGCCAAGGATATTGACCAAAATTTCTCGCAGACGCACGCTATCGGTCAGCACCCAACGGCGCTCCTCCCTAGGAGCAGGGCGCTGCACCTCAAACTGCAAATCACGGTTAGCCAAAAAGCCCATCACTATATTGAGCACTGCATCCGTCACCGTGAAAAGCTCCACGGGCACGGGGTTAAATTTTACGTTGCCACTTTCAATTCGGCTCAAATCCAGCACGTTATTAATCAAATCAAGAAGATGCTCGGAGCTACTGCTAATCTTCTCCAAGCAGTCGCTGGCCTCTTTATTAAGCTCCTGCTGCTTGGCGATTTCCGTAAATCCGATAATGGCATTCATAGGCGTGCGGATATCGTGGCTCATATTGCAGAGAAACTCCCGCCGGGCCTTGTTGGCCTGCTGCTCCAGCATTACAGAGCGCTCCAGCTGCTCATTCTTTTCCTGCAGACTAGTTGCCAGGGCTTGCTGCTGGGCCGCCATTTTCCGCATGGTACGATTGTTGCGGCTAATCAGGAAAATGATGATACCACCGCCCAAAAAGGTCAATAGCAAGGCCACAAAAGTCCAAGGCTTGAGCTTGACCATTCGCATCAGGCTAAAATTATCTTTATCAAAGGTAGTGTATTTGTCCACCAGCTCGTCCAAGCGACCGGAATTATCCGCCTTAATGCATTTACTCAAAATGCTGGCCAGCTCACGATCCGTATTCTTAGTAATATACACAAACTGGGGAACATTCTCCTTGCCCAAAACATCGTAGCTTCTTTTGTTGGCACGGGCAATGGCAAGGGGCATATAAGGCTCCGTCATCACCCCATAGCTGGTAGACAAGGGCGTATTAGGCGACGCCGGTCTGCCATCCATAAAGGCGTTAACACTATCGTTAAAAACCCATTGCTCAAACTCCTTGCGATCCTTTGCTATTTTTACCTCATAGGGCAGCCCCGCCGTATCCATTAAATAGGCAAAATAATCGGGAATAATACCCACCAGCTTACCGTTCTCCACATAGGAATAGGGGTCGGTATCGGGCAGAGCCGTGGCCACAATCTTCTTGCGCCCTGACTTCACTGCATCTATATATGCCTGCTCCCGCTGGCTAAAAACCAAGCCATTAGCCGTGGAAGCATAATACTTATAATGGAGCACATTGCGCCAGTCGCCCTCGTGCAAATCCATCTGTTGGATGCCATAATTGATTTCTTCTAGCAGCTTTTGGTCGCCCTTGCGCACAATGGCATAAAAGTCATGGGCAGCAAAGCTGGCCACGATTTTCTCGTCACTATAATTGCGCAGATTACTGGAAATAATGCCATCCACCTCGCCTCGCTGCAAGGCTTTCTTAACCTCATCCGCAGTGCGATACATTTTGGTAGTATAGCTAAATCCCTTCAGCTTGGCAAAGCGAGCCAAATCTGCATTGCGGGAATTGCCTACGATGGCACCCAAAACCATGCCATCAAAGCTCTTGTAGTCGCTGTAATGATAGCGCTGGTCATCCTTCTTCACGGAAATAATGGCCATGCTTTTGCCAATGGGCTCAGAAAAAGCAAATTCCTTAAGCCGCTCCTCATTCTTCGTGGCCGAAGTTACCATATCAATTTCGCCCCTGCGCAGCATGTCCAGCATATCCTGCCAAGATTTATCGTAGCCTACAAATTCATAATTTAGTTTGGCGTAACGACGCAGCAAAGACAGGAAGTCACAGCCATAGCCAGTGCCGGAGTCAAAAGCACCTGCACCCTTCTCCTGTAGCTCATGGTATCTGGGGAATTCAAAATAACCCACTCGCACCTTGCGTATGTCTGCCTGCTCGCTAGCCGCTGCTAAGCTCGTTAAGGGGCCGGTCAGCAAGCTGCCCACCAGCCACACTAAAAACGTCATAAAAAGTAATGTTTTATTCTTTTTCATACTTCCTCACATATCGGGGGGGGGGGTAGACATTTGTTCAAAAAATCCCGCCAAGTTTTTATAAAGCTCGTCCTTATTAATGGGCTTGGCCAGATGTCCATTCATGCCCGCCGCCATTACCTCCTGCTTAGTATCCTCAAAGGCATTGGCCGTGAGCGCAATAATCGGCGTTGCCGCCACATTCTTTTCTGGAAGATTACGAATAAGGCGTGCTGCCGTATAGCCATCCATAATGGGCATCATTAAGTCCATCAGAATTAAATCCACATCACCTGGTTTGGCGTTTTGCATATAAACAACGGCATTTTTACCATCCTCAAGGCAAGTCACTTCAAAGCCCGCAGAACTCAAAATGAATTCGCCAATCTCGCGATTCAGCTCCACATCATCCACTAGAAGCACATGCTTACCCTTGAAGATGCTCAAATCAGCCTTGGCCTGCTGCTTGCTCTCCTGCTCAGCTTCTACAACCAGCTCCAATGGCAGGGTAATAGTGAATCTGCTGCCCTCGCCCAAGCTGCTCTCCAGCTCAATCTGGCCCTGCATCAAATCCACAATGCGCTTCATAATGGCCATGCCGAGACCTGTGCCCTGAATGCCGCTGGTAGTGCTATCCTGCACCCTAGAGAAGGGCTCAAAAATGTGCTTTTGGAACTCCTCTCTCATGCCCAGGCCGTTATCCTCCACCACAAGCTCAAAGAGCTGCTTCTTATCCTGTTGACTGGCCAGCTCATGGAGGGAAACATTGATTTTACCGCCATTTTCCGTGTATTTAATGGCGTTGGTAATTAGATTGATAAAGATTTGCTTCAGCTGTACGCTGTCGCCTAAAACTCGCTTGTGCTCCACATCAATTTCCAAATTCAGCTCGTGGCCCTTATTATTTGCTAAGGGCTGCACAATGATTACGGACTCCTGCAACAGCTCGGTTATATCCATATTGGCGTTCTGCAGGGACATCTTTCCGCTTTCAATACGGCTCATATCCAGCACCTGATTAATCAGCTCTGCCAAATGGCTGGAGGCTGTTTTAATCTTGCCCATGCACTCCAAAAGCTTGGCTCGATCATCAATGTTCATATAAGCTATTTCCAGCATACCCATAATACCATTCAAGGGTGTGCGCACATCATGGCTAATGGCAGAAAGGAAGGCGCGCTTAGCCTGATTGGAGCGTTGGGCCTCGTCCAAGGAATCCTCCAGCATTTTGCGAATAGTTATTTCCTCGGTGCAATCGGTCAGGCAAATTACATATTTTCCCGGGTCACCCTTATCATCCAAGGAATAAATGGTCATATTGGCCTGTCGCAGCTCGTTTAAATAATCATTGCGATAGCGGAAGGTTGTAGTATTATAGCTTTCCAAGGTGCCGCTCTTCACCTGCTGCAGCACCTCGCTTAAGGAAACATCCAAGGCGATATGGCACAAGCTCATAATATCCTGCTGCACCTTTTCCCGTTCAATACCCAGCACGCGATAAATATTATCAAAGGTATACTCGGTTTTTTTTAGATTAGCGTCATAAATTAGGAACACGTTCTCGCTGTTTTGGGAGAGGGTATCAAACCAATGATTGCGATAGCTTTGCTCCACCATGTACTGGCGATAGCGGTTGTAGCTCCATGCATAAGCGCCAGCTAAGAAGAGCATGCCCAAAACAACCAAAGCCAAAAGCAGCATGGTGTCGCGAATAATGGCATCGGCCTCCGCATTGATAACGCTGTTGGGGATGAGGGTCATAATGGTCCAGCCCAAGCTTTTTTCCATGGAAGCATAGCAAACAAGGGTCGACTCCCCGTTAATCATAACCTCGGTCCACCCGTTCTCGTTTGCCGCCAAGGAAGCCCGCAGATTCTTGA
Source organism: Phascolarctobacterium sp. (assembly GCA_004558595.1). Classification (GTDB taxonomy): domain Bacteria; phylum Bacillota; class Negativicutes; order Acidaminococcales; family Acidaminococcaceae; genus Phascolarctobacterium_A. Next base: position 5,739 of record SFCN01000068.1, read on the forward strand.
CGACTTCCTCCGAGGTTTCATCATCGAAGGTGTCAAAAATATTGGGCATAGTCTTATTGCTATTAGGATGGGTAGGCCGCAAAATTATGCGTCCATCCTTATTAACCATATAGGAAAAGCCCTTGTCGTCATAAAAGGACAGCAAAAACTCATTGGTCAGCTCCCGCACATTATATTCCTTTAGCACATAAAAATCCCGTCCCTGCTTATCCACGCCCTTGACATAAATGTCAAACACACTTAGGCCGGACTGGCTGCTGATGCGCACGGGCAGCATTCCCTGTGTCTTATTCCCATACTGGCGTAGCAGCTCCCTAAAGCTGCTATCGGTATCAGCAGAAAATTGCGTATCTGCGTCTACGATGATAAAGCGTCTCTTACGCTCCTGCTTGCGCCCCATAATGGTGTTAATATTATCTTTTTTAATACTGCTTGCATTTTGGGCGTAAAGATGCTTGATTAAATTGGCCTCCTCGTAGTCCTTGAGCACCTGGCGCTGCAAATTATTGCGGCCCTGTACCGTGAGGGAATAGGCATTATTCACGCTACTTTCCCACAAATTGTTTTGCACAACCTGCACATAAGCATGGCCGCTTATTAGCAAAACTGCTACGATTACCAAGGTAATGGCCAAATTTTTTAACCAAACACCCTTACTTAGCTTGCTTAGAGTCTGCATCAAAAATTTTCTCCACTTTTTTTCTGTCGCTGCCAGCTAAAATAGCCTTGCTTGCTGCCCAGCCCTTAGTCCACATAGGATACTTAATGCGGTCGTCGGAGCCGATCATGGTATTTTCTTTAGCATAAGCCTCGTTGATGGCAGCCATGCGCTTATCGGAATGCTCCTGCTTATTTTTTGTTCCCTTCAGCACGCCGAAGGAGGACTGGCTCTTGGCAAATTTATCGAATTTGTCCGATTGCAAAAGGTAGTTCAAGAAGCGCTTGCTTTCCTCCACATGTTTGCTATTGGCGTTAACCACCATACGGGTATCCACATTGGTCATGAGGATATTGCCATCATCCTTAATGGGATAAGGATAGAGGGCATATTCAAATTTAGGGTTCAGCTTGGCCAGACGGAGATTATTCCAAGCGCCGGTGAGCATGAAGGGTGCTTCACCCTTGGCAAATTCCTTGAATTCATCCTTATTCTTCTCGAAGGTAAGGCATTTTTGCGTATCGATATAGGGAGTCAGCTCCATAGCCTTGGTAATGCCTGCCTCCAAAAGCTTGCTCATGGGCTGTTGCTTTTCATTAACAGCTTTGCACAGTGCCTCCGTTTTGTTTTGGGTATAGTAATCATGCCAGCTGCCTGCAATAATCACAGTGCCCAAAGATAGGTCCTGATTGACAATCAAGGGCTTTTTGCCATTGGCGCTAAAGGCAGCACAGGCCTTTTTAAAGTCCCCAAAATTTTGGGGAACCTCAATTTTCTTTTCCTTCAGTAAATCCATATTGCAGAAAAGGGCGAAGGCGCTAATAGAGGTGGATGCATAATAAATACTGCCGTCCTCCCAACGCATCTGGTCTATGACCTGGGGCAGATATTCCTTCATGGCCGGCAAATCGTTAAGCTTAGCCACATAGCCCTTCTTTTGGTAGCGTAAAAGACGGTCGTGGTCCACAATAAAAAGATCGTCTCCGTTTCCAGAATCAAGGCGTTTATCTAAAATATTGTAATACTCCGCGCCCTTTAAGGATTCATAGGTAATGGAAACATGGGGATTGGCCTTCATGTAATCGTTGAGGATGTCCTCAATAACTGCCACGTCCCTAGCCTCCACCTTATTGCCGTAAAAGGTCAGCACAACCTTTTCTTTATTCTTATTGCTAGTCATTGTTTTGGTGCGGGCACTATCGCCGCCACAGCCCTGCAAAACTAGTCCCAGTGCCAGCAGTGCGCAGCTACAAGCCTTCCATACTTTCATTTAATCCATCCTCCTATTGCTATTTATCAATTCTCAATAATTTCTACATAGGGTGTGGGCTCCAGTAAGGGCTTGCCCTTCTTAAAGTAGTCCAACCAGTCCTTGCGCACAATACGCTTACCTCGCGCAAATGCTTTTTCACCCTGCCTTGCATCCGCAGCCTTGCGGCGCTGCTTATTTTAGGACAAGTCCTTTTGTCAAAAATCTTTCCTTAACTATACTTCAAACGTATAATTAATCATATATCATAAAATTTGTTACATATATTTTAGTATAACATAAAAAGATTGCCTATTCAACCTACTATTGGGGGGGTAATCAACAGTATTACTTTTGTTTTTAGTAGTATTCACTATTATTTTTAATAATTACTTTGCTTGTACTTAGCTGTAAAGCGAAAAATTCTTTCTAAAATAATAGCATCAAGAACAGCTATCAAAAAAAGAGCGACCCAAAGCGGTCATTCTCTTCTTTTTGACTCCGAAGCTCATAATTGAATATTACTATACCTCTGCTTCGCCTAAAACACAAAAATCCCCCGACCGAAGCCGAGGGATTTGATTAACTTTGTCTATTTAATTTTATCATTCCGAACATATATAGTCAACTTTATGTGTATTCACTATTTATTGTTCCCTTATATAGTGTTAAATTTTACATTATGTTTGTATTGCAAACTATTGTACTCTAAGATATTTTAGTGTATAATTATCTTAGTTGCAGCGGTAGCCTTGCAAATCAGGAAGTTTTCTCTGGTTTCCAAGGAGCTTCTGCCCGAGCGTGCGGTTCGGTTGGCACCTGTCAGAGCTTGACAGGTGCTTTTTTTGTTAGGAAGGGAGTTGATTTTATGGTCACTGAAGAAACTCGCCAAAAATACAAAAAGACGATAGACGAGTTCTGTTTGATGGATGACACCTTTATGTCCGTAGTATTTGGCAAGGACATAAAGCTTGCAGAAATGCTATTGCAGATTATTCTTGAGGATGATAAAATTAAGGTGATAGAATGCTCTAACCAATACGTCATTAAGAATTTGCAAGGGCATTCCTCCACGCTGGATATTTTCTGCATTGATGGCAATGGTGAATACTTCAATGTGGAAGTT